>CAYXZE010000075.1:3318-9935 GCA_964469395.1 uncultured Luteolibacter sp. | reverse complement strand
TTCACCGCTTTCTTGGCTGCCTTTTTCGCAGGAGCCTTTTTGGCGGGGGCTTTGGGGGCCGCTTTTTTGGCTGCTTTTTTGGCCGGGGCTTTTTTGGCCGGGGCTTTTTTGGCAACTTTTTTCACGGCTTTCTTGGCGGATTTAACCGCAGCTTTCTTCGCAGGTTTTTTTGCAGCCATAGTCTTGTGTCGTTGGAGTTCGCGTTCGATGTTTGTTTTCTCTTCCGGCGTTAATGTGCCGGCGGAGAGGATGGCGAGGAGCGCCTCACCGAGGCGTCCTCCAAAGGCATTGGTCAGGAAGTCGTGGGTCGCGCGCCGCACGATCACTTCCCGGGAATACGCGGCGGCGTAAACATGCGCCCGGCCGACCCGCTCGCGTTTCACCAGGTTCTTCCGCTCGAGACTCTGCATGACCGACAGCACCGTGGTGTAGGCCCGATCCTTTCTATCAGGCAGGGTTTCATGGACGGCGGCCACCGTGGATGGTCCTTCATGCCATAAAACGGATAGGGCTTGAAGTTCGAGATTGGATGGGTGGATGGGCCGCGCCATGGAGTGGGGTCTCTTCGCTACCCACGATGTAGACTAGTAGTTAAGAGGTCCGTCAAGTTGAAACGTATCGATTTTCAAGAAATCCGTAATGATTTCCCGGAGCTGTTTTCCGGCTACTACGAATCCCGTAGTTCATCGCGGGCGCTTCACTCCCCGCCTGCGGGTGACGACGGCCGCGTGATTTTCGCGTCGAGCCTGGCGAGCGCTTCCCACAACGCGTCATCGGACGGGTCGCCATTGAAGAGGATCCGGCCTTGGTTGGAAACGAGCACGAAGACGGGCAGGGCCTGCACGCGGAGGGCGCGGGCCAGCGGGTTTTCCCCGGAATCGACAAGCCATGCTCCGGGAGGGTTGGCTCCTTCCCTGCGGATGACGGTCCGCGCATCGGTTAGAATCCGGGCGGAGTCTCCGGGCAGAATGGTGGCCATGGCGATGCCCTTTTCTCCAAGCGCCCTGGCGGTGGCGGCGTAGTCCGGCAGGCTGGCCTCGCACTCGCGGCTGGCGGGCGACCAGAAGTGGAGGATCATGGCTTTCTTTTCCGGCATGAGGTTTTTCAGCGCGACGGCATCGCCTCCGCCGAGTGCGGCGAGCTTGGTTTCGAAATCGATTTTCACCGCGCGCATCGCTTCTTCCAGGCGGAGGCGCTCGATGTGCGGGGCGAATGCGGATGCCTGCCGGGGACTCAGCCAGAATGCTTCGGTGATGTGGGACTTGAACGCGTTCTTGTCGTCCCGCTTGAGCGCGGCGATGGCCTGCACGTATTCCACCACGGCGAGCCAGTCTTCCTTCACGCCGAAGATGGCGGTGTCGGCGAGTTTGAAATCATCGCGCCGCTTGAGGAATTCCGGCAGTAGCGCGGCCACCGCATCGTCCTCGCGGCGGTCCACATGATAGAGAAAGCGGGCCTCGAGGATGGCCTGCCCGCTGACGCCGGCTTTTTTCGCGTTCTCGATGACGGCGGCGAATTGCTTGTCCGAATCGCGTTCGGATAGAAGATTGTCCAGGGCGATTTCCTTCTGGCTCATGCCGGGTTCCGGCGGGCGGGCGGGTTCCGTGGTTTCCGCGATGGCGATGGCGGCGGCGAGAAAGGGCAGGGTAACGGTTAGGAGGCGCATGGGTTTTTCAAAAGAAAGCCGCCGGGGGCGCGAGGCCCGCGGCGGCGTGGTGGATTAATGGACGGGAGGAATGACCATTTTGCGGCCGAGGATGACGGTGTCCTTGGTCATGCGGTTGGCCTCCTTGATGGCGGCCGCGGGCACTTTGTATTTCGCGCTGATGCCGGAGAGCGTGTCTCCCGCGACGACGGTGTGGATGATGGCGGAGCCGTTAGGCGGGGCGGCGGGCCTGACTGGCGCGGCCGGCCGGTCGGGTGTGTGGAAGTCCGGCTCGGGGGCGATGGGATTGATGGGGGCGACATCGGGCGTCGCGGAGGCGGTGCCGCTGTCTTCGTAAGCGGCGGGGGTGTCATACACCGGGTTGGCGGGGGCATGGGCTCCGCCGGAATCGGCGATGGCGGGGTCGGGCAGGGTGTCGTAGGTGTCCGCTTTTTGTGAAGCACAGGAAGCGATGGCGAACGCGAGGAGCGACGGGGCGAGGAGGCGGATCGGAGTCATGGTGTTGAAACTAGGGAATGGGAGATGTGTTGTGAAGGACGGAACTCGGGGTGTGTTCGCGGACTGGTGAAACGTCGCCGCGCGGGATTTTTATTCAATCTGCGGCGGGGCGCAGCCGGAAAAAATCCGTGGCGGTGGCAGTGGTATGCCGTGCGAGGTCTCCGAGCGTTTCCCCGCGCAAGGTGGCGAGACGTTCGGCGGTGTGGCGGACGAATGAAGGTTCGTTGCGCTTTCCCCGAAAGGGTTCGGGCGCGAGGTAGGGCGCGTCGGTTTCGATCATGAATTTCCCGGCGGGGCATTGGATGGCGGTTTCGCGGACTTCATGCGCGGTCTTGAAGGTGGCCACGCCGCCGAAGGATACGACGCCGCCGAGATCGAGCACGCGCCGCGCGTTTTCCCAGGGGCCGATGAAGCAGTGGAACACGGCGCGCACGGAAGTATGGTAGTCGCCGTAGATGGCGAGCGCGTCTTCAAACGAGCCGTAGCCCTCGCGATCCCGCGTGTGGATGACGATGTTGAGGCGGGCCGCTGCGGCGAGTTCGAAATGCTGGCGGAGAAAATCCTGCTGGCGCGCGCGGAAATTTTCCTCGTCCCAGTCATCCGGCGCGGGGTGATAGTAATCGAGGCCGGTCTCGCCGATGGCGCAGACGCGCGGGTCCCGGACATGGGCGGCGAGCCTGGTGGCGGCGTCGTCCGGAGCGTGATGGACATCGCACGGATGGATGCCGATGCAGGCGTGGACGGCGGGATTTTCCGCGATGGCGAGGTTGGCCGCCAGATCCTGGAGCGAGGTCGCGAGGGTGATCAGGCGCGTGACTCCGGCGGCGCGGGCGCGGCCGAGCAGTTCCGGGATTTCCTCCGGGGCGAACCGGTGGGAGGCGAGATGGCAGTGGGAATCTGTTAGCATGACGGGCTGCGGTGCAGGGCGGCGAGGAAGGCGCGGACTTTTTTGAAATCCTTGATGCCGGGTGAAATCTCCGCGCCGGAGGCGATGTCCAGAGCGGCCGGGCGGACGCTCATGGCGGCGAGTCCGGCGTTTTCCGGGATGATGCCGCCGGCCAGGATCACCGGCAGGTCCGGGTGCTCCCGGCGGAAATCCGATGCGACTTCCCAGTCGAAGACCTCGCCGGTGCCGCCATAGATTCCCGGAGCATGTGCATCCAGCAGGATCGCGGCGGCTCCGAAGTCCGTGGCCCGCGCCAGGTCCGCGCGAGTCTTCACGCCGATGGCCTTGATGAACGGGACTCCCGCGTCGCGGTAGGCCGCCGCATCGTCCGGCGTCTCGTCGCCATGGAGCTGCACCGCATCGAGCCAGCCGTTTCTAACAAGTTGTAGCGGCAGTTCCGGCGGTTCGTTGACGAAGACGCCCACGCGCAGGATTTTCCCGGCCAGGGCGGGCAGCCAGGCGGCGTTTTCCGGCGCGAGACAGCGTTTGGACTTCGGCCAGAAATTCACGCCCAGCGCGTCCACGCCCAGCGCCACGAGTTCATCAGCGTCCGCGCGCGTCGTCACGCCGCAGATTTTCAGCGAGACGGAAAGCGGTTCCAGAAAGTGTTCGAGTGACGACATGGCGGGAAGCTAGGGGAAAATCGCGGTTATGGAATCGGGATTTTTTCACCCCAACCTGCGGCTCCGGCCTTTTTCATTGGTCGCGGCGCACACCGGGCAATCGACGGTGCCGACGTGGCTGGTGTCCTCGAAGGCGTGCAGGCACAGGCGGCAGATGACGCGGTTGGCCAGCGAGCGTTTTTCCACCCGGGCGTGGAGGGTTCGTGAAATCACGGCGATGAGCGGCACCAGCATGAAGGAGCCGAGCACCACCCACAGCACGAAATCAGCGAGCGTCAGTTCCATCGGCGGGTTGGTTGGTGAAGCCGACGCCCACGGCGATCCAGCGGACCGGTTTTGCGGGTTCGGGTTTGAATTGGATCCGGTGCAGCCATGCCTCCAGCTCGGGCGCGCCGGGCTCGCCGCCTTTTTCTAACGAAACGCACTCCGCCACGGCTCCATCGGCGGTGAGGCGCACGAGAAAGCGCCAGGATGCCGAGGACATCGCCGCGGTCACGGCGGCGTCGAAGGGCGGGGGATCGGCGGGGAGGGATTCCCGCGTGATGCCGGATAACGGATAGAGCGCGGGCGCGAGCTTGAGTTCCGCCGGAGCGGACGCGGTGACCGGAGCGGGAGCGCGTTTTGGGAAAACCAGCTCGCCTTTCGCGGCGAGTTCCAGCGGCCGGAGTTGGTTTTCAGCGGGCAGGTCCCGCAGTGCGGGGACATACGGTTGCGGCTGGAAACGCACGGCATCCATCGCCTCCGCCTCCATTTTCGCGAGACCTTCCCACTGCAACGGCTCGAAGCGGGAAGGAAAGGGGCCGCCTTCCCGCGCGCGCAATTTCAAGGCGCGGCCCTGCGCGTCGTCTCCCAGATAGATCACCGCCGCGCGCCGCGGGGATACCTTTTCCGGAGCCGCCACCCGGATCCGCAGCGTCATCAGGATGCCGAACGCGGCCACACCGAGCGCCAGCGCCAGCAGCTTCGGGAAAAACGGCGTGCGGCTGCCGCGCCAGCGGAAAATCAATTCCGGGGTGCCCGCCAGCCCGTGAGGTTTTACCGTGAGGCCCGTCATGGCTGGTCCGTCGGTTTGGCATCCGGCACGCTGGCGGCGGGCGGGTTCCTGCCCACCATCGCCAGGCGGAAGCCCTTGCCCAGCACCAGTTCCATGATGCCGCGTTCGACGCCCGCAGGGGTGCCGGTGTCGGTTTGGAGAAGGACGATGGTTTTCGCCGGAGCGCCGTCCGCGCGGAGCTTGTCGAGGCGGTTCGCGAGTTCGCCCGCCGTTACCGAATCGCGCCCGAGGTGGAGCCGCGGCTCGGGCTCGCCGGGGCCGAGCGTCACGACCAGCGCGTCCTGATAGCGCTCCATTTGGAATTTCGACTGCGGCAAGTCCACCGCCACGCCCGATTGCATGACCAGCGAGGGGCCTAGCAGGAAAAACAGCAGCAACAGCGCGAAGAGGTTCAGGACCGGCACCGCGTGCAGGAATCCCGGACGTTCCGGCAGGGTCATTTCCAGCTTCATCTCGCGGGTTTGTGTTTCGCCTTCGCGGGTGTTTTCCCGGCGGTCACTTCGCCGCGGAAAGGGGCGAATTCCTCCTCCTCGCGCGCGTCGGCGATGAGGTGCACCATCTCGATGCCCGCCCGCTCGATGCGGTGGACCAGCCGCTTCGCCCGCCCGAGGAAATAGAGGTAAAACAAATACAGCGGCACCGCCACCGTCAGGCCGATCACCGAAGTGATCAGTGCGGTGAACACGCCCGCCGAGAGTTCCGCCGGGCCGTTGAAGCCGCCCTGCGCGCTGACTTTCTGGAAGGTTTCCAACATGCCGACCATCGTTCCCAGGATGCCGACCAACGGCGCCAACAGGGCCGTGCCGAGGATCGCGCGGATGTTCTTCTCGATCCGCGGCACTTCCATTTGTCCCGCCTCCTGCGCCACATCGCGCAAATCCGTGCGCGGCAGATAATACCGCAGCAGCGCGGCATGGGCCACCCGCGCCACCGGTCCCGGCGCGCGGGCCGCCTCGTGCAGCGCCTCCGCGAACGCCCGGCGGCGGATGTGGTGCGACAGGCCGACCAGTAGATCGCCGACGTTGATCCGCGCCCGGTGAAAGAAAAACAAGCGTTCCACCACGCACACCGCGCCGACAAAGGCCAGCCCCAGCAGCACCCACACCAGCGGGCCGCCCTGCTCGATCAGGCCGGAAGGTTCCATCAATCCCAAAATCATGTGGCGCAGGCTAATCCCCGCCCCGCCCGGCTGGCCAGTACCAAAAGGCGCCATGCCCGGCGCCGCCATCAAAGGTTTTCTCGATCCGGCTTCCCGGGATCAGGGGCAGTAGTATTCGGCAGCCTCACGGCCCCGCCCGTCGCGGAACCAGAGACAGGTGCGGATGGAGCTTGTCGTGGGATTGTTTATTGTGAGTTGGTTGATTGGTTTTGCGGTCTGACGTATGGCTGTGGTGCAGGTGGAATAAAAGCCTGAATTCAACCAGGGGCGTTATCGCTGGTTGTCGTCTACGGCTTCCGCATCTTCGATTCTCTCGTTGACCCACTTATTCTTCAAGTAATCTGCTTCAAGCAGATCCTTCTTGTGACGCCACTTCATCCTATGAACAAACCCGATTATCAAATTGAACAGGCCGAAGTAAATCAAATAGTAACTTTTGAAGTTGTTCCAGAATCCAGAAGACGTTGTCACGCCTATGACCAATAATACAACACCGATTCCTGATGCGATGAATTGCATGCACCAGTTCACGTCGTTCTTTCTGTTTGGGAGTTTCTTCACTTTTTTGGCGAACGTGGAGCGCGCAGCCGCTACCCGGAGCATCGTTCCTCAACAGGGTTAAGGGTTGTGGTTACGAAGATCATTCAAACTCGGGGCGGGTGGCCGGTTGT
>CAYXZE010000075.1:0-3218 GCA_964469395.1 uncultured Luteolibacter sp. | reverse complement strand
GGTTAAGGGTTGTGGTTACGAAGATCATTCAAACTCGGGGCGGGTGGCCGGTTGTCCACCACCGCCTTGTTCTGCGCTGACTTGCATCCAGTCTCCGCGCAACCATCGACCTTCTTCATGTATCACCTTCACCGTCGTCATCTTCGTTGCCGAAACATCGAGATATACACGATGTTCCAAAGGATCATGCCCGGAGAAAGTTGGCAGAGGACTTAGAAACAAATCGTAAATCAATCTCCCGTCCGAATCCCATCCTTTGACAGTCGATCGGCCTATTGGTCTCAAATGGTTATTATCCGGGACGGGAAACCCCGTCATCGCCTCGTAGCCAGGAAACGCAACCTCCACGAACTTTGAGTCTTTGCTGAGGGCGAAGACACGGCTCGACGAATAAAATCTGTTGTCGATGGTGATCGCAAACGCCTTCGAGTCAGGTCGCCAGCTTACTCGGACGTGCTCTCGAAGTGGCCGCTCGTCATCGTCCGTCGCACCGCTATACGCGACGGAAATCAGAATCCGTCCGGTTTTCTTCTCTGTTATCTCGATTTGCTTGGAGTTGATATTTTGGATGTCAGGTGACATTTTCGGATCCCGATCAATGTTCATCACAGCATGAATCTTGCCGTCAGGAGAGGCGGATTCAGGCACGGCGGGGATGTCCGCAAATGCCATCACTGCCTGAGCGAAAAGAGTGAATAGTATGAGTTTCATTTTTTGCGGAACGTATAGGCCATGCGCGGCGAAGTGGGAAGCCTGAAATCAATTTAAGGGCAGTCTTGCGATCCCAGCTCGCGAACCGCACCAGAGGTTTGAGAAAACCCGCTACTTCATCTCCATTCCCATCGCAGTAGATTCTTACGGATCGCCATTGTTCACATTGTGCAGAGCGCCACTTAATCGATAACACGGACTCAACGTAACGGCTTGATTCACGCGGTCGCGCATAGATGGCATCGGGACCGTTGAGTAGCAACATCCCGGATCTCTGCAATTCTTGTGACGTTTCAGCCATGCGTCAATATCTTGACCAACGATTGAGTGGTGACACCGGCGGGATCAAGTTCCGAATTCAACAAGGGGTGTTATCGTTGGTTGCCGTCCACGACGTGTCCGCCGTTTTCTTTCGTGTCCTCACGAGAAAAACAGTCACGAGCGACGTAGATACCTCTCTCTGATTCTTGTGGCGCCGGGATCGCTGGAGATCTTTCCCACGGGTTCCGGGGCCTTGGGCGTGCCGTGCGGTTTTTGCGCTTTCCAACATTTCCGCTTCCGTCCCATCATCCCGCCATGCTCCAAATCGCCTCCAACTTGAAGAAACTGCTGCTCAAGAAATCCGTCCGCACCGGGAATTTCACCCTGGCCTCGGGAGCGCAGAGCGATCTCTACATCGACTGCCGCGTCACCGCGCTCGATCCCGTGGGCGCGCTCCTCATCGGTGATCTCGGCTGGCACGCCGTCCGCTCCAAGATCCACTCCGAGCAACTCCAGATCGACGCCATCGGCGGGATGACGCTGGGGGCGGATCCGATTTCGCTGGCCGTGGGTATGACTTCGGCGCTGAAGAATCCCGGCGAAGCCCTGCAGGTTTTCACCGTCCGCAAGGAGCCCAAGGGGCATGGCGCCGGCAAACAGATCGAAGGAAATTTCAAATCCGGAGATACGGTCATCGTGGTGGATGATGTCATCACGACGGGCGGTTCCACGTTGAAGGCGATCGACGCGATCGAGCGAGAAGGTGGGAAAGTGGCCTTCGCGCTGGTGTTGGTGGATCGCGAGGAAGGCGGGCGGCAGGCGATCGAGGCGCGCGGCGTGCCGGTGATCGCGCTGTTCACGCGGAGTTCGCTGCTGGACGAGTGAGGTTGAGAATCGGGCTTCGCGCTTCTCCGGACATCGGCAAATGGACAGGAATGTCCATTCCCCCTATTTGGTAACGGGTTCCAGTCCCGGGCGGTTTTCCCGGATGCGGATGGGGAAATCCGCCGCATCGTTCGCGGCCTTGGCGGCGGGGTTGATGAGGGCGCGTTTTTTCAGGTCTGCGAAGGGGAGTCCGTCGGTGGCGATGGCGTGGTGCTCGTAGAGCATTTCATCCGCCTTGCCGTTGAGCAGCATGCGCCAGTCCCAGGGCGGGCGTTTTTCCGAGGGGTGCTGGGCGCGGATGGCGGTGGTGCAGTTGGTGGTGAGGGCGTGATACCAGCGCGGGGTTTTGCGGATGCTTTCGAGTGTGGCGAGGTATTCGAGAAAGCGCTCGCGGGCTTCGGCGGCGGTTAGAGTGGTGCGGTAAAGATAGACATCCTCGCCCTGCCGGTAGTTGGTGCGGACGCGGATGACGTCGCGCTCGTCGGCGGCAATGCAGATCAGCTCGAACTGCCGATAGAGGCCGCCGATCGCGGAGTAGCTCTGGCCGGTTTTCTTGCGGGTCTCGATGGAAAAGCAGAGGGGCGGGCCGTCGGCGAATTGGAAGCTGGCGATGGGATGGGCCATCCATGGGGAGCCCCAATAGTTGATCGCGAGATCGAGGCCGGTGATTCGGGAAAGCCGAACCGTGCGGGTTTCCCAATGCGGGGTGAAGTCCTTCTCGCCGCGGTAGTCGCAGTTGCGGATGTTGTGGATGGTGATTTCGTCGCCGTTGATTTCGGCATGGGCGAGTTGCGCGACATCGGGCTGCCAGTTGGCGTGATGGGTTGGCTTGAGGGTGAGCCACCAGGCGAGGACGATGGCGGGCCATGCGGCGAAAACGGCGATTTTCCATTTCCACGGGCGGATGAAGACGAATGCGGCCGAAATGACCGGCAGCGGTATGATGGCGAGCCATTTCCCCGGGCCATCGAAAACCAGCGCGCCGAACGCCCACGCGGAGGCGATCAGGAGGATGAGGGCCAGCAGGAAGCGGCCAAGCCAACGGAGTAATTTCATGGAGGAGTCGGGCGAAAGTCTGCCTTCCGCTGATCCTGCAACAAGGCAAAAGGATTGGCCGCTTTTTCAGGGTATCTACACGAGGGGGCTGTGGCGGCGTGATGGATTGAGGATTTTTGAATTTTGAATTTTGAATTTTGATTTGGAAGAGGCCAAGCTTGGCGGAAACCGCAGATCAAAAATCAACAATCCGCAATCATCAATCGTCAATGAATCCCTCCGAAGAAGCCGACAGAATCATTTTGTCCCAAATGATTCTGTCAAAAACTCTTCCTTCGCGGTTGAATCATTGAACAGGAGGAAAC
>CAYXZE010000074.1:0-9944 GCA_964469395.1 uncultured Luteolibacter sp. | reverse complement strand
ATCTTGTGGCGGTCGCTGCCGATGAGGATCGTTTCGTTGTGGGCAGGCGGTGGAGTTGGCAGATGGGCCACGAGCAACCTCACCGTGAGTGCGCCGTCTTGAGTAAAACCGCCTTCCTCAAGATCGACGGCAAGACCGCTTGGCGAAATCATCGCCTGATAGTCCTTGCCACCGATGGTCACCGGCACGCCCGCGTCACGCAGGATTTCAACGAAGGCCTCGGCGGCGGCGGCTTGGATCGCGTTCACGCACCGAGTGGCGTGTCAAGTTACCCATGGCTCCGGATGTTCGCCGGCTCCTGTCAATAGCAGGTATTGCCCTTTACGAATCTTGCCGCTCCGGGCAACGTTTGCCTGATTCCGCGTGAGGCCTTGATCTCGCAATCCAATAATTGAAAACCACAAGATACCCAGGCCTCACTGGAACTCATCCCCATTCCCTTTATGAAATTCGCCGAAGAAATCGAGATTTGCCTGCGTTCGCGATTCACCGTCTTGTGGATCTCGTCCTATGAAGAAGAGCGCATCGTCACCTCGCTCAAGGATCTTTGCGAGCGCACCAAGCGCCGCCTCCTGACTTGGGACATTGCGGCTTGTTACAAGGTTGTATCCGACACGCCCGGCGCACCTTCGCCCCCGGACGCAAAAGACCCCCTCACGGCGCTGGAGGCCATCGCCAAGGCCGACGCCAACACCGATGCGGTTTTCGTCCTCAAGGACTTCCACCACTGCCTCGACAAGCAGCCCAAAATCATCCGTCAGCTCCGCAATCTAGCGCAAGCGCTCAAGGCTACACGCAAGACGATCATTATCACCGCACCCAACTCCAAGGTGCCTGACGACTTGAAGGACGATGTGTTTCTCATGGAGTTTCCGCAACCGGATGTCGAAGAAATCAGCGGGCTGCTCGATCGCTTCACGCAAAACCCGCAGATCAAGGTCAACCTCACCGACCTTGGGCGCGACAAGGTCCTGCGCTCAGCGCTCGGCCTCAGCGCCAATCAGGCGCTCCGCGTCTTTGGCAAAAGCATCGTCGCGGAGATCAAAGGCGCAAACGGCCAGATCCTCAAGCCCTCTGGCACTCTCGACGAGCGGGGTATCGACATGATCACCGCCGAGAAAAAAAACATTATCCGCGAGTCCGGCGCGCTGGAGTTCTTCTCCCCTCAGGAAACTATCGCCGACATTGGCGGACTGGAAGTGCTCAAGGAATGGCTGCGGGGCCGCGAGGCTGACTTTACGCCGGAGGCACAGGCTTACGGCATCCCCGCGCCGAAGGGGATCGCCCTCATCGGCATTCCCGGCACGGGGAAAAGCCTCACTGCGAAGATGGTTTCCAGCCTCTGGCACCTGCCGCTGGTGCGACTGGATGTCGGAGCGCTGTTTGGCGGAATCGTTGGGCAGTCGGAAGAAAACACCCGCAGGGCACTGGCCTTAGTCGAGACCATCGCGCCATGCGTGCTGTGGATTGACGAAATGGAAAAGGCCTTCGCCGGGGGTGGGCTGGACGGCGGCACATCGCAGCGCGTCTTCGGCAGTGTGCTCTCGTGGATGCAGGAAAAGAAACAGGCCGTCTTCGTGATCGGCACGGCCAACGATGTCATGGCCCTGCCACCGGAGTTTCTCCGCAGCGGGCGCTTCGATGCCACCTTCTTCCTCGACCTGCCCACTACTGCTGAGCGCCGCGCCATTTTCGAGGTCCACATCACCAAGCGAAAGCGCCCGCTGGCCATGTTCGATCTCGACGAACTCGCCGCCGCCTCCGCCGGGTTCGTCGGCGCAGAAATCGAGCAAGCCGTGGTGGATGCCATGCACCTTGCCTACTACGACAAAACTTCTCCTCGCCGCGAGTTCACCACCGATGACATCATCGCAGCGCTGGCTAGGCTCGTCCCGCTCTCCCGTTCCCAGCGCGAGCGAATCGAGACCCTCCGTTCATGGCTGCGCGACGGACGCGCCCAGTCCGCTTCTTACACCGAGGCCCGCAAGCACGAGGAGCAGTTCGTCCAGCTTCAACTCGACTGACCACCCTACCCCAAGAAAGCACCATGTCCCACTTCACCACCATCAAGACCGCCTTCACCGACGCCGTGCCTCTGGAGAAAGCCCTCGCCGATGTTGCCGCTAAGTTTGGTCTTTCCGCAGTTCGGAAAAACGCCATCGTCTCCGGTTGGCAGGGCATCACCACCACAGCGGAACTCGTCGTCTCCACCCGCAATGCCGGTTACGACCTCGGTTTCAAGCAGGAAGCAGGCCACTACGCCCTTGTCGGCGACTGGTATGGCATCAAGGACATCAAACAGGACGCCCTCACTCAGGCCCTCGCCCAGCGATACGCCTACCATGCCACCGTCCAGAAGCTGGTCGAGGAACAGGGCTTCTCCCTCGTGGAGGAGGAGCAGCAGGAGACCGGGGCTATCCACCTCGTCCTCCGCCGCGCCTTCTGAACCACTTCACACTTTACCTTTCTATCTGCCATGCAAACTCAGGAAATCGAAGTCACCATCCAGCCCGACGGCAGCGTGAAGCTCCACGTCCGCGGAGCCGCCGGCACGCAGTGCCTCAGCCTCACTGCCGATCTCGAAAAAGCTCTGGGTGGGCAGGTTCTCTCCCGCGATCACACCCCGGAATACGACCAGCCCGTCGAACAATCCGAATCCGACTGGCAATCCCTCGGCCACTAGGAACACCCCGCCGCCCGACCCTTCATCATTCGAAGTTCAAAATTTGAAATTTCCCGTTTCCCATGCCCCTTGCCATTGACTTCGGCACCTCCAACACTGTCGCAGCCGTCTGGGATGCCGATACGCAGGATGCGAGAAGTCTGCCCCTGGCCGATCTCACGGTCGCCCGCACGGACCCCCATGGGCGGGAGTTCCATGTCGTCCCGTCGCTCATGCACTTTCATGAGCGCGGTCAGTGGACCGGCCAGCAGGTCGTGGCGCGCGACCTGCTGGCCACGCCCGGCACCTTCCGGTGGATGAAAACCTACACTGGCTCCGGCATGAAGCTGCCGCGCACCCTGTTTGGGAAATCCATCGACAACTTCGACGCCGCCGCCGCTTTTCTCACCCAGGTGATCAATGCTGCGGGCATTCATGCCGACCTCAGCGAGGAGGAAGTCGCCTTTACTCTGCCCGTGGAAGCCTTCGAGCACGCCCAGAGTTGGCTGGATGGCGTGGTCCGCCGTGCCGGTGTGCTCCGCCCCCGTTATTTGGACGAGGCCTCCGCCGCCGCGCTCGGCTACGCCGCCCGCGTCCGTCCCGGCGCACCCTACCTCGTGTTCGACTTCGGCGGTGGGACGCTGGATGTCTCAATCGTCCGCTCCGATGAAACCACCGATGGCACCGTGCGCAGCCGCCTGCTGGGCAAGGCCGGCACCCAGGTCGGCGGCAGCGCCCTGGACCAGTGGATCGCCAAATCCACCGCCGAGGCCGCTCTGACCGGACGCGATGCCGCCAGCGTCCGCGCCCTCATGCCCCGGATGCTCGCTGAGGCCGAGCGCGTCAAAGAAGCTCTTTCCGCCGCCGACTCCTCCGACTTCGAAATCACAGACCCACAGGGCACCCTCCTCGCCAGCCACCGCTGGACCCGCTCCGCTCTGGAAGATCTCATGGAGAGCCACGGCCTCTTCGATAAGGTCGGCGCGGTCCTCGATGCCGCGGAGAGCCAGGCCCGCGCCCATGGCTACGACCGATCCTCCCTCCAGGCTGTTCTCCTCACCGGCGGCTCCAGCCTCATTCCCAGTGTCCGCCGTCTCGTTCGCTCCCGGTACGGCGAACTCACCCGGGCCGACCGCCCCTTCGATGCCGTCGCCGCCGGAGCCGCTGCCTTCGTCGCCGGGGCTGGTTTCGACGACCGCATCCGCCACACCTATGCTCTGCGTCCCTACGACCGAGTCTCCGGCCAGTATGTTTACAGGACCATCGTCCCTGCCGGCACGCCCTATCCCTGCACCGTCATGTCCCCTAGCGATGCGACCAAGCCCCTCACCCTCACCATCAAGGCCAGTCAGGAAAAGCAGACCCGCTGCGGCCTTCAGATCTATGAGGTCGCCGACCGCACCGCCTTGGCCACCGGCACCATGGACCTCATTTTCGACCAGAACGGCTCCGCCCGCTACACCGACCGCACCGATGAGCACGACCTTACCCACCGCCCCATCGGCTCCCCCACTGGCATTCCCTGCGATCCCCCCGCCCAGCCCGGCGAGGCCCGCTTTCTCACTACCTTCATCATCGACGCCTCCAAACACCTCTGCGCCACCATCCAGGACAGCCGCACCGGACGCTTCCTTTTTCGCGACCACCCGCTGGTCAAGCTGACCTGATTTTCCCCCACCCCCATGCCGACCGCCGTTCTCGACCGCGCTTTTTTTCGTGATCTCTTCCGCCAGATTGAGGAAATCGATCAGCTAGGCCAGCACATTATCGAACACCCGAAGACCGGGATGTTGATGGTCCTGGTTCCTGCGGGGAAACTCATCTTCGATACCGACGAGGTAGACTTGCCTGCCTATTATGTGGCGGTGCATCCGGTGACTAATGCGCAGTATGCCCGCTTCGTTGCTGAAACCGGGCACCGCGAGCCTGATCGTGCGGAATGGGGCACACCAGTATGGAGCAGCGGAACTTTCCGCCCGGAAGAAGCTGACCATCCGGTGGTATGTGTGAATTTTGACGATGCCAAAGCCTACTGCAGTTGGGCAGGGCTGCGGCTGCCCACACAACATGAGTGGGCGGCTGCCACCATCGGTCTGGATGATCGCGAATACATGTGGGGAGATAACGGGAATCTCAACCGCTGCCGAAATCATAGCTTGCGGGGTAAGACGACGGAAGGTGTCTGGCATTACGCTAAGGGAGGCACTCCCTTGGGTGGGCTTCAGTTCAGCGGCAATGTGTGGGAATGGTGCGGGGGCGTCTTCTCAAATGTCGTAGCGCGTGGGGGAGCTTGGTGGTTGGATGATCGCAGAGTCACCTCATCCTTCCGCCGCACGGTTGGCCCCAACACCTTTCTCGCCTCCATCAACGGGTTTCGATGTGTGCATGGGTTGGATGCTTCCCTCTGAGGCTGGCTACTCATTTCGATTATAACTAAAGTAATTCTCCTTCCGCTATTTCTCCCCTCATCCATATCTCTGCCCGAAACGTAGTCTAAAACTTTCGTCATAAATCTGATTGTGAAGATCATAACACTAAGAACCGTTAACCAGTGGGCCATGAATCTATCAGCGAGTGAGTGCTCGGCACGTTCACACGTCATCGGGACCGACCGGAGGCGGCGCATCAGTTGTCGCAGATTCTGCTGGCAAATACTCCGCGCTCCATGTCACGACAGGCCGGAAAGCCCCTGCTCGACATCATCTCTCAGTCAGCCATGGATTCAGTGATCGACTCTTGGCTTGAAGGCAAAGCGGACGAAACGGTGCTGCGGATCATCGAGGCGCGGGGCTGGCGTCATTCGGATGAAGCCCAGTGGTTGAAGTTCCTCACCAAGCGGAATCGGTTTGACGAGTATTTCGTCGCCGAACTCGCCCCGCTGGTCAACCAACCCGCGATCGCTCGGATGCTGGCGCATCCTAAAGCAGCAGCAAGAGCGTCGAAAAGCGCTATCGAGGCCGCAGCAACCGCTTTGAGTCAGATTTCCGCAACGGCAGCGGTGGATGCCGTGATCGACTGCTGGCTGGACGGCTGGGCGGGCGCAACCGTGCGGCGGGTTATCGAGGAGCAAAAGTGGCGGCATTCGGACGACGCCGATTGGCTTAAGCTCCAAACGAAGCGGTTCGAATATGACGAGGATTTCGCCACAAAGCTCGCCCCGCTGGTCAACCAGCCCACAATCGCCCGAATACTGGCACATCGATACCATAACCATTTGACTGAGGAGAAAGCGGCTGCCGCTCTGGGCCGGATTTCGGAAACTGAGGCGATGGACGGTGTGATCGACTGCTGGCTTGAGGGCAAGGCGAACGAAAAGGTGCTGCGAATCATCGAGGCGCGGGGCTGGCGTCATTCGGATGAAGCCAAATGGCTCAAGTTTCTCATCCAACGGAATGGGTTTGACGAAAAATTCGTCGCGGAACTCGCCCCGCAAGTCAACCAACCCGCCATCGCTCGAATGCTGGCCCGTCCTGAGGGTGCGAACGCCGACAAAACCGCTACTGAGTCCGCCGCTGCCGCTCTGGGCCAGATTTCGGAGACTGGGACGATTGACGCCGTGATCGACTGCTGGCTTGAGGGCAAGGCGGGCGAAACCGCGCGGCAGGTCATTGAGGAACGGGGCTGGCGGCATTCGCAGGAGGCCCGGTGGTTTCTCTATTTGGCTGCGACGGGACGCTTCGACGAGTATCTGACGGAGGACTACGAGTTTCAGACGCTTCGTCCGGAATTTGTGGCAGCCCCAGCGACATTGAAGACGCGCATCCGGGAGGCGGTGGTGAAGGCGGGCGAGGTGCGGATGAACGGCCTGTTTCTCGCGGAGAAACGCGCAGCAGAATTGACCGTGGCGGATGCCGAGGCACTGGTGCACACAAACATCCGCAACCAAAACTGGAAGGCTCTGGCCGATAACCTCTGGTGGCTGCCCGCCCGTCAGATACTGGATGCCGTGCTGGCAATCACCGCGGCAAAGTGGGAGCCCGATGACGCCGACCAAGCTGCCCTGCTGACACGGTTGGGAGAACTTGCCCCGCTGTTGGCCTCCGAAGCACCGAAGGGGCTGTGCTCCCTGCCGTTGAACCCGGTCTATCAAAAATGGCTGACCAGCGGCGAGACCGGTCCGCTTTCACAGAAATCCCCGACGGAACTGAAAGCAATGATTGAGGACGAAGTTGACCCGCCGGACCAGATCGCCGCGCTGGGCGCTCTGGAAAAACAGTCCCAACTGGATGCTGCCACGCTGGCCAAAGCCGGTTTAAGCGAACACTGGATGGTGCGTTGGGTGGCTGTGCATTTCGGCGCGGACCTCCCCCAAGCCATGCAGGTCAACGACGCTGGCATCGAGTGGTTTAGACGTCTCGCCATACTCAGGAACGATGGGGACGCCGAAGCCCTCTGGACAGCCAAGCCCTGCGAGGTGACCCGCGACGGTCAGGAAGCCCTACGAGAACACCTCGCCCGCCTGCCGCACCCACGCGCCGCCGGCGGCCTGCTCCTGGTGGAGGCCATCTGTACCCACTACACCGCCCACGACATCGAGGTCGAAGAAGGAGCCCGCGTCTTGGTCGCGGAGGACTCCTTCGAGTTGGAAGGCTGAGACGGCACCTATGCCACCGGCGGTCGGCAAACTTGAAAAATGCCGCCGGACGCAGGCTCTTGCTCGACAAGGGGGTGAGTTCGGACAAAATCCACCGGTGATGCACCCGGAGGTCTTATCAAGATGGGTCGCTGATTTTTCTGTACAGCAACCTGCACGCCTTAATAATTGTTAAGCCGGTATATTTCGTGAACAAAACTGTTGGCTCAAGTAAATATGGACGACCTAAAACTCATATTGCCGCTTGTTGGGGTCGTCATCGGATGGCTTCTCAAGACCCTTACAGATTGGGTTCGCGAGGCAGCAGCACGGACCAAGGAATTGAACAAGGCGACATTCTATTTTCTCCGGGCATTCAAGACTCTGTTGGACTATGAGCGTTTTCTTCGGAATTTCCGCACCGACAGACCGTGCGTTGAGGATCTTGTCCCGAATCAAATAATCATTTGGGATCGGTTTATCCGCAGATCGGAGCTTGAGAAGGAATGCTATTTCAACGCAGTCGAGGCGCTTTCTTCAATTGACCCGGCGCTCGCGATTCGAGCAGACAATACCCTGAAGAATCTACTGGATCACTTCAACAACGCTCCCTTCCCTGAGGATGCAGGCAGAAATCCCGAACTCTACGCCAAGCTCCTTTACATTCACGATGAGCTTGTGGATTTCACGTTGGGGGATTTGGAGATGATTACCAAGCGACTTTCCCGCCGGTGCGGATGCCTTACTCGTTTTCGGATATGGCGCTGGTTTCGAGAGAGGGAGAAGGGCGAGAAGGACGTAACTGATTCGATGACGAAGCTCATTCCAGAGTTGGGTTTTCTTCCGATAGGCAACGCGAATACTTCCAAGAGCGATCAATCGGAACATTCGATACCAGAATCTCTGAAGACCTCCGTGCCGTGGTATGAGTCTGCAGAGGATTTTGAACAAATCCTTCGGATGATTCCAGACGCTGAATCCCAGGATGCACTCGATTATCAGGCTTGGACCAAGACGATTGAGGAAGCTGAGGCATCAGTGAGGCGGAGAGGACAGGAACCGGTGAGAATCACCGTCAAACCATCTGCAATCGCTTCATGGGCACAAAGAAAGGCGCTTCCTGTGAGCCGCCGAACAATCGCCCGCTATGCATTAGAAAACCTTGCACATCAAATTCTGAAGGCCGATGCGACAGAATGAAGCAACAAGCTCAGAACACCTGATCTCGTGTGAGCGGAAAAGCGGCTGAAGCCTGCAAAATGCCGCTAAACACCACCCGCCCGTCCGGCAGAATGACGGCCTCCGCCTCGGGCGTGGCGGCGATTTCCTCCAGCGTGTGACGCGGGCTAAGCAGATGCACGGTCTGGTTGGCCGATCCGAGCAACCCATGCGCCACCCGCCGCTCGGCCACATAGCGCCCGGCCATCATCACATCCACGCAGCGCATAATTCGCGGTGCCAGCGACAGCCTTTGGACCTCTTCCCACGCCAGGCCGGTGAACAGCAGCGTGGACAACCCCGCCGCCCGGGCCGCCTCAAACAGCGCCACCACTGCATCCGCCTGCTGAAGCGGCTCGCCTCCGCTGACCGTAAGCCCCTCCGTGCCCGCCGCCAGAATACGCCGCATCACCTCCGCCACCTCCAACGTCTCGCCCTCCTCCCGTCCGTGGGTCTGCGGATTGAAACACCCCGGGCAGCCCAAAGAACACCCCTGCACCCAAACCACACTCCGCCACCCAGGACCATTGGCCCGGCAGCGGGGAAGAAAGGCATGAAGCCGCAGAGTCATTCGGGAGCGATCGAGGTTTTGTTTCGAATCAACCTCAACGGGTGGTTTCTAGCGAATTCGACAAGGTTGTAGATCGATTCTATCTTCACTGCCTTGGCCAAACCCTGCCTGTCACTTTTTGTGTCCCGATCCTCGACGAGAATTCCTGCGATTCCAGTCGCGCATTGGGGGATATTATCTCCTTGCTTGCTGGACATGTGCCACACACCGCCCCCAGACATTCCGTGCAGGTCGAACAGTTCTTGAATTCGTTTGTTGTTTGTCTCGTCCCAAAAGTCGTGCTTTTTTCTTATCTCAAGCGCAAAGTGGTAATCAGGGTTGCCCTTAATGATGCGCACCCTTTCAGCGTTTTTCATATAGGATTGAACGTGGCGACATCCACACGTATCGGCATAACACCCCTTTCTCCGATCATAGTAGTTCTCCTTGGCTGGAAAGCCCGAAATGAAGCACTCGCTAGTAACATGCGGCGGAGCGTTCTTGTCCAAATCAAAGAAGGACATCCCCTGTTCTATGAGAAAATTCCGATAATTTCTGGTGCACAAAAGGAGGGCTAGATCCAATCCTTCCATATATGTTCGATCCTGCTGTTTGACTGCAACAATCCGTTTCGGATTATCTCTATATCCTCTGACTTCTTTGTTCTTTACCACCGCTATCCCTACTGGTCCCGATAGTTCATCGACTACATGAGCGGCAGTTCCGATACAGTCCACCCCCTCAATCCGGAGCAGCACACCGGACCCTACGAATGCCGGACTCGGACCTCCGGAGGTCATGATGGCAACTGTATGGAAGAAGGAATTGATCATTGATGAAATTGGCAGTTTGGATCGTTAGGAATCGCGCAACAATAAGTTGGACGCTTAGATAACTCATTACGAATTTCGTCTTGGCGAAATAACATAGTTCCACTCTCC
>CAYXZE010000073.1:0-9984 GCA_964469395.1 uncultured Luteolibacter sp. | reverse complement strand
GGTTGAGGCCGAGCAGGGTGATGGCGGCATCGCTGCTGCCGCCGCCGAGGCCGGCACCGTGGGGGATGGTTTTTTTGAGGGAAATCGCGCAACGGCAGGGGATTCCGGTCGCGCGCTCGTAGGCTTTCGCGGCTTTCACGACGAGGTTGCTGTCGTCGGCAGGCACGCCGGGGGTGTCGCACTCGAAGGAAAATCCAGCGGCCTCGCGGAACTCGATTTCATCGGTCAAGGCGGGCAGCTTCACCATCAGGGTGTCGATGTCATGAAAGCCGTCGGCGCGTTTGGCGAGCACGCGCAACGAGAGATTCAGCTTGGCCGGGGCTTGGAGGGTGAAGGGGGTCATGGCAGGAAATCGCGGGTGATCAGGGCCATCATGCGGCCGGTTTTTCCCGACTCGCGGCGGTAGCTGTAAAACCGCTGCAAGTCGGCGGCGGTGTTCAGCCCGCAGTCGAGGTAGTTGCCCACGCCGGCGCGGACCGCCTGCCGACCGATTTCCGCGGCGAAATCCACTTCATAGTCGGGCGGGCGGATGCACGGGCCGAGGACGACGGTGACATCTTCCGGGCGGGTGCCGAATTGCGCCGCCATGGTCGTCAGGGCGATTTCGAGAATGTTTCCCTCGGTGCCTTTTTTCCCGGAGTGCAGCAGGCCGATGGCTCCGGTTTTCTTGTCGGCCAGCCAGATCGCCCCGCAGTCGGCGACGTAAATGGCGAGGACGATTCCGGGTTGGCAGGTGACCAGTCCGTCGCAGTCCGGCACGACGGGGAGGCCGTCGGGAGCGGTGATTTGCGGGCTGCCCGGCACCACGGCCACGGCGGTTCCGTGGACCTGCTCCGCCCGCCACCACGGGGCAATCGCTAAGGGCCGGGACGGCCCTTCTCCATAAGGTCCGGCGAATGCGGTAACTGCGGCGGTGTGGGGTCCGCGCAACTGGTTCATCGCCTCATCTCGGTCGCCGGTGATCGGCAGGTTCGGCACGCGCTCGATCCAGCCTGCGCGGACACCGGGGATGGAATTCAGGGGATCTAGAAAAGGAAACGCCTCCGTCACCCGGAAAGGGTAACGGAGGCGCTGTGGATTCGCCAAGCTGGTTTATTCGGGGGGGAGAAACCGGAGATTCAAGCGATCGCACGGCCTTGGATGGCGCGCTTCGTGTGTTCTACGGCTTCGGCTTGGTCTTCATCCATGCCGGCAAGGATGCCCGCCAGATCGTTCGCAATTTCGGAACGCATCTTGGAAACGAGATCGACTCCTTTCGCGGTGATGCGGACCATGATTTTGCGGCGGTCTTCGGCGGCGTGGGTGCGCTCTACATAGGACAGTTTTTCCAACCGATCCACCAAGCCGGTGGCTGCGGCGGTGGAGTGGCCCATCTTTTTCGCAATGTCGGACATCGTGAGATATTCTTCACTGGATAGGTAGGTCAGGAGGAAGAACTGTGGAAACGAGATGTTTCCTTTATTGAGTTCTGTGGACAGGTTCAGGATGCAACTCCGCTGGGTAAAAAGCACGAAGTCAGCAAGACGGTCCGCGTCGGCTTTCACCGAGGCGCCCGAGGGGGTCATGGTTTTCATTATGGCTGGTTGTAGTGTTCATGTTTCGGGACATGTAAGGGGGCACAGCCACTAGCAGCGTGAAGCTACCCGGTTTTCCGGATATTAATCAACTGCAAATTTAAATTTTTATGACTGTGCCATGGGACGTTCAAGCGGGACTTTTTGAAAATACATCGATCCAAGAGGTTTTGAAAGCAAAGAATTCCTGAAACCTTAATT
Organism: uncultured Luteolibacter sp.; assembly: GCA_964469395.1. GTDB lineage: Bacteria > Verrucomicrobiota > Verrucomicrobiia > Verrucomicrobiales > Akkermansiaceae > Luteolibacter. Next base: position 8,209 of record CAYXZE010000073.1, on the reverse strand, counting down.
ATTTTTTAAAACATCCTCCGCTGGCGGGTTTTCCGGCAGTGGTGGCGTTTCGGCCGTGGCGGCGGGCTTTTCGTCAGGGGTTGGCGGGGCGGGGGGCTTGACGACGTGCTGGAAATAAACGGCATCGCCGACTTCGAGCGTGCCGGACTGGAGGTCGGCGGCGGCGAATTCACCGAGTTTTTCGCCGGTGGTGCGCAGGTTGGCGGTGCGGTCTTCCGGGCCGCGGGTGGTGAGGATCTGGCCGCTTTCCACCTCCCACTTGCCGTAGCTCTGGATCAGGACGAAACGCTTGTCGGCGGGGATGGTGGCGATGCGGCCCACCAGCTTGGGACCTTCCACGGCGGGCTTTTTTTCCTCGGGCTTGGTTTTTTCCGCAGTGGGGGCACAGGCATTCATGAAAAACGAGGCCGCGAGCAAGAGGCTGAAGGTGGATTTCATGGGCGCAGTCTGGCGCAACCCGCCCGAAAGGAAATCCGCGATTTTCACGAAGGCAGCAAACGCACCTCGTCGGCCTGAATCAGCTTTTCCAGTCCGTGCTCCGAGCGCAGCAGCAACTCGCCACCGGCGGCGATGCCTTCCACCACGCCGGCTTTCGGTCCGTTGGCGGTTGTTAGGGAAACGCGCCTGCCGGTGAGCACGCAGCGCTGGCGCACGGCGGAAACCAGCGACTCGAAATCGTCGCCGATCTGGCGGCGGCGTCCGGCGAATTTGCGGATGATTTCCCCCAGCACCCCGGCGCGGGAAAAATCGCGCCCGGTCTCGATCCGCAGCGAGGTGGCGATTTCCGCGACTTCCGGCGGAAATTCGAGCGTGTTCACGTTCAGGCCGATGCCGACCACCGCGTAATCCGCGCCCGCCTCTACCAGAATTCCCGCCGCTTTCCGACCGCCGAGCCACACGTCGTTCGGCCACTTGATGCCCGCCTGCGCGCCGCAGGATTCCAGTGCCTCCGCCACCGCCAGACCGGCCGCCAGGGCGAGCCGCGGCCATAGCGCTTTCGGTTCGTCCGGGCGCACCAGGATGGAAAATGCCAGCGATTCACCGGCGGGCGAAAACCACGCCGCCCCGCGCCGACCCCGGCCTGCCGTTTGCCGCTCCGCCAAAACGATCCGCCCATCCGGCGCACCGGCCTCGGCGAGCGCGCGGATCTCGTCATTGGTGGATTCCACCGACTCGCGGATCAGCAGGCGGAACGGCTCGGGAAAATCCGCCGCGGCCAGGGTGAGGTCTTCGCGGGACATGGGTTGTTAGATCGTCTCGAAATCCAGACCGATGTCGAGCGCCGGAGCCGAGTGGGTGAGCGCGCCGACGGAAATGAAATCGACTCCCGTTTTCGCGATTTCCGCCAGGCTTTCCAACGTCACGCCGCCGCTGGCTTCGAGCTGCGGTTTGGCGCGTTCTCCGCGCAGGGCCACCGCCTCGCGCAATTGCTCCGGGCTCATGTTGTCTAACAAAATATAATCCGCGCCATCCAGCGTGAGGAACGCCCGGACTTGATCGATGTGGTCCGCTTCAAGCTCCACCTCGACGCCCGGTCTTTCCGTTCTCAGCCGGTAAATCGCGGTCTGGATCGCTTCCAGGCCGCCCTCCGCGGCGAGGTGATTGTCCTTCACCATCGCGCGGTCGTAGAGGCCCATGCGGTGATTGGTGCCGCCGCCGTCGAGCACCGCGTTTTTTTCCAGCAACCGGTAGCCCGGCGTCGTCTTGCGGGTGTCGAGGATTCGCGCGCGGGTGCCTTTCACCTGCTCCACATGCCGCGCGGTGAGGGTGGCCACGCCGCTGAGGCGCTGGAGGAAATTGAGCGCCGTCCGCTCGGCGGTTAGAATCGAGCGCGCGGAGCCTTCCACCCGGATCAACAGCGCGCCCTCCGCCACCCGGCTGCCGTCGTGAATCAAAATTTCCACATCCAGCCCGGGGTCCACTTTCGTGAAAACCCGCGCCGCCAGCTCCACGCCGGACACCACGCCTTCCTTGCGCACCGCGACAAAGGCGGTGGCCCGGCGATCCCGCGGGATGAAATAACCGGACGTGACGTCGCCGCCGCCGATGTCTTCGGCCAGCGCGAGATCGATGAGAATGTCTGAATGGTCGTGCATCGGTGAAGGGACAGTGTGGGGCGTTGCCGGGAAAATTTCAACTCATTCGCCGAGCACAGGGCCGGCGCATTTGATTTTCTTAGCCGCAAAAAGGCGAAAAAAGAGCGCAAAAACCCGATTCGATCACTCGATTCCATGCCAAGCCTGGATTTTCAGGCTGCGGTTTGTTTGAGGCTGTCGTGATTCCATCTTGAAGCAAAGACCTCGTTCATTTCCATTTTTTCGTATTTTTTATCCTTTTTGCGGCTGAAAATCTTCGCCTGATTTTGATGTGTCGGCCCTGCCGATCACGCTCACGGCGATTTCCCGGCGATGCGGATCGCGCCGGTGCTCGAACAGGAAAACGCCCTGCCAGGTCCCCAGCGTCATCCGGCCGGAAATGACGGGGATCACCTCGCTGGTCCGCGTGAGGGCCATCCGGATGTGGCTCGGCATGTCGTCCGGGCCTTCCTGCGTGTGGATGAACCACGGCGTGTTTTCCGGCACGAGCTTGTCGAAAAACACCTCCAGATCCCGCCGTGCGCTGGGGTCGGCGTTTTCCATAATCACCAGGCTCGCGCTCGTGTGGCGCACGAAAACGGTGACGGTTCCGTTCGTGATCCCGGCCCGCGCCACGATGCCCGCCACCTCGCGGGTGATCTCGGTGGTGCCCTTGCCGTGGGTGCTGATGGAAAATGTCTCGGTGTGTGCGGTCATGAAATTACCAGTTGGTTAGAACCCATTTCCCGTGCGCCGTGCCACTTTCCATCGCCGCGTGGGCTTCGCGGAGATTCGCCGCGGAAATTTTTTCGAAAACCCGGGTGGCGAGCTTCGGGAACGCGCCCTGGTCGCACAGTCCGGAAATTTCCGCCAGGATTTCTCCCTGCCGGTGCAGGTCCGGGGTTTGGAACATCGAGCGCGCCGCCATGTATTCCCACACGATGCGCGGGCTCTTCAAGCGGAACGGATTGCCGATCGGCAGCGGGTTCGGCGAATCCACCACCAGTCCCAGCGTGCCTAACGGCGCGAGCAGATCCGCCGTCGTTTCCCAATACGCCTCCGTGTCGTAAAGATTCGCGATGTAGGGAAATCCCGAAATGCCGAGTGCTTCCATCTGCGGTCGCAGCGGCTTGCGATGATTGATCACCGCATCCGCGCCCAGCGATTCGCACCACGCCACCGTTTCCGGTCGCGATGCCGTGGCCACCACCCGCAGCCCCGCAGAGCGGGCGAGGGGAATCAGCGCCGAGCCGACTCCGCCCGCGCCATTGATTGCCAGAATCTCCTTGCCCCCGTCCTTGCCCGCCGCATCGACTCCCATCCGCTCGAACAACAGCTCCCACGCCGTCAGCCCCACCAACGGCACCGCTGCCGCCTCGGCAAACGTCCATGATTTCGGCTTTCTCGCCACCAGCCGCGCGTCCACCGCTTGGAACTCCGCATTGCTGCCGGGCCGCGTCACGTCGCCCGAGTAGAACACCTCGTCGCCCACGGCAAATCCCGTCACCTCAGCGCCCACCGCCTCCACGATGCCCGCCGCGTCGTAGCCCAGAATCCGCGGCGTCTCCAACGGCATGCTACCCAGCGTTTTCCGGATCTTCGTATCCACCGGATTCACCGCCACCGCCAGCACCTTCACGAGCAAATCCCGCGCACCCGGCACCGGCATCGCCGCCTCGAACTCCACCAGGCAGTTCGGATCATTCGGAGGAAAATATTGCGGCGCGCCGATGGCTTTCATGGCGTGAATCTAATGTCGGCCCGACTGATCATGGCAACCCCGGTTTCCATAGGGTGTTACTGCTGATGGGTAAAATAAGGAACTCTCGAACTTCGGTCGACCTGCCGCAGTATAAGGAGGGTGGGACTTCGGCCCACCTGCCGTTGGGAAGAGAAAGAGATGAGCTTCGCACTTCCAATTTCGCCGAGCAACGGCAGGTCGACCGAAGTTCGACCCTCCTTATACAGCGGCAGGTGGGCCGGAGTCCCCCCCCTTATTGGGCGCATGCCGCCGCCCGCCACTTTCAGTGATTCCCGGTTTCAAAGCCCGATCCACCGGCTCCCCCAGGTAATAATCCACGGCAGCGTCAGCAGACTCAGCACCGTCGTGGCGATCACCACCTGCACCGCCACCGCCGGGCGGCCGCCATACATCCGGGCCAGCAGGAACGCCGTCATGCCCGCCGGCATCGCCGCCTGCACCACCAGCACCTGGCGGAGTTCCACCGGCAGCGGGAGAAATTTCGCCGCGCACAGAATGGCGAACGGAGCCAGCGCCAGCCGCACCACCGCCGAGCCCGCGATCACCTTCCAGCTCGGCCGCTCCGTCGCCACCAGATCCATCATCGAGCAACCCGTGATCAGGATCGCCACCGGAAAGGCCCCCACGCCGATCATCGACATCGCCTTGCGCGTCGCCCCCGTCACATGGCCGTCCAGCCCCAGCGCCACCAATACCAACCCCAGAGCCACCGCGATCATCGGCCCGTTCACCAGCCGTTTCCACGAAATCCCGTCGCGGCTCATCATCATCACCCCCACCGACCACACCGCCATTTCCACGCCGATGTTGTGGACGAACAGCACCGCCAGCGCCCCCGATCCCCACAGGATTTCCACCACTGGTGCCGCCGTGAAGCCGAAGTTCTGGCAGCCCGCGCTGAGCGCGAACGTCCGCATCCCCGTCCCGCGCTCCAGCCCGATGAGCCGCCCCACGATCAGCCCGATCAGGATGCCCGCCACGATCATCAAAAACCCCAGAAACACCGACCACGCCACCAGCGGCCCGCCGCGCAACAGCGGGCTTCCGAGGATTTTATCCAGAATGAAACACGGCAGCATCACCGCGAACACCACCCGCATCACCCCCTCGTCATGTTCCCGCCGCAAAACGCCCGTCCGCCGCAACGCCGCTCCCGCGACGATCAGCAAATACACCGGCAGCACCGATGCGATAACGGCACCCGGCGAAATCACAGGCCCAAACTCCCGGCCCGGTCACGACCGTGCAAGCGCATAATCGTGGATCGTGGATCGCAGTGTTTACGCCGGGCAAGCCGTCAAATAAGGAGTCGCGACATTCCTGTCGCGACTTGAGTCGGAGCACCTCATTCCCGTCCTTTTGATCCCGACGCAAAATCCCACGTCGGGGTTGCGCGGCGGAGGTTACGTGTTACAAGTCCGCCCAGAGCCATGCCAAACTACGATTACGAATGTCAGAAATGCGGAAAGCGCTTCGAAGTTTTTCAAAGCATGAACGATGCGAAGCTTACCGATTGCCCGGAAGCCGAATGTGATGGACCGGTGAAACGTTTGCTGGGGACCGGCGGCGGCATCATTTTCAAAGGTTCGGGCTTTTACCAGACCGACTACCGCTCGTCGTCCTACCAGGCCGGGGCCAAGGCGGAGGGCAAGGCCGCCGCGCCGCCGGCCGCCGCTCCGGCAGCGAAGTCCGCCGACTGACGCTTTCCGAAGGGAGGCTTTGCAAGCGGGGGAAGCCGTGTTAATCAAGCCCCCTCCTTATGGCCGATCCCTCCAAGCCCAGTTTCATTGGCGGATGCTTTTCCAAGCTTGTCCTGTTCATTCTGCTCGCGGCAGCCGTCGGCCTCGGGTCGGCGGTTTTTCTGGCCACCCGGCCCCAGGACCTGAGTGATCTCGGCGGCTATGGCCCGACGGCGAAACCCATGCCCGAGCGGGACATGAAGGTGGTTTTGAAAAACGCCATCGACCGCGGATTTCCCGTCACCTTGACGGAAGCGGAGATCAACCAATGGCTCGGCCGCACGTTGGAGCCCCGGCAAGGCGGGATTTTGAAGGAAAAGGTCACGCTCGACCGCGTCTGGGTCCGTCTGGAGGAAGGCCGTGCCGAGGTCATCATGGAGCGGAAATTTTCAGGCAAACCGTTCACCACCTCGATGTATCTCCAGGCCGAGCGGATGGAAGGCGAGAAGGGGGCGGTCACGGAGGTCCGGCTGCACGGCGGTCCGTATCATCCGGAGGTTCCGCATCCTTCGCGCGGCGGACGCTTCGGCAAGCTCGTCGTGCCGCAAGGGTTTCTGCTGCTGGTAAGGCCCGCCTATGAAAAGCTCGCGACGGTTTATGCCGAGGAACTCAAGCTCGGTTTCCGCGACATGTCGCGCATCCGCATTGAAAAAGGCAAGCTCGTCCTCGATCCCCGCGAACCGCTTGGCCAGGAAGGCATGCCGCCGGGCTTCTGATTTGAAATGAACGCCCGCCCGCTGCTTCCCTGCCTTTTCTGCTGCGCGCTGTCCTTCGCGGAGGAGATTCCGCGCGCCGTGCAGGTCGCCGAGCCGCCCGCGCCACTCGCGCTGGACGGCCAGGATCGCGTGACCAGCCGCACGGGCCAGTTCACCGTCAGCGGCGGGATGGCGGGCGACCGCGGGAACATCGCGATGCTGGCGGAGGAGGCGAAAGATGAATTGGGAGTTCTAACGGATGAGCATCAGGCCAAGCCGCGCCCGTTCAATCTGGCGGATCCCGCGACCGCGAAGCCCGCCGACGGAAAGGATCCGCGGAAGGTTCCGATCCATATCACCCTCCACGGCAAAGAGGGTGATCCGGTGCCGCCGCGGACCACGGCCCTGAAAATCCTGGTGAGCGAGGCCGGCTACAATCTCCGCGTGGACTATCACCTCAGCCGCGGCATCGAGCATGAGCGGCTCAAATTCGCCACCACATCCGCCCTCATTTACGAGCGCTCCCTGCGCGACCGCCCGGCCCGGGATTCCGACACGCCGTTTCTCGTCCCGCCGTGGCTTACCGACGGTCTGCGCGAAGCCACCGCCTGGCGGCTGAATCAAAGCGACCGGCGGCTTTACAGCGCGCTGTTCAAAACCGGCGGGCTGTTCAAGATCGACGATCTCTTCGCCCTCGACGAGCGCGGTTTCGAGGAAATGGACGCCGCCATGCGCGCCGCCTTCCGCGTCTCCTCCGGTTCCCTCGTCATGGCCTTGCTCCAACAACCGCAGGGGAAAGCGGGCTTCCGGAACTTTCTAACCGAGGTCGCCGCCTTCGAGGGGGAAATGCCCGCCCTGCTGCGCAAACATTTCCCCGAACTCAATCTATCAGAAACCAGCCTCGCGAAATGGTGGGCGCTCCAGCTCGCCAACATCGGCGGCCAGAATCTCACCACCGACATCCACACCGTTGCCGAAACCGAGACCGCTCTCGGCGAGGCCCTGCGGCTCAATTTCCGCACGGCGGAAGGCATCATCCGGCAAAAGGAACTCTCCGCCTGGCCCGAGGTCGCCGCGCTTTCCGAGCCGGAGCGCGCCAAATCCGTGCGACTCGCCCAGGACGCCCTCGTCCGTCTCAGTTACCGCTGTTTTCCATCCTATCGCCCCATCATCGCCGAGTATCAAATCGCCCTCGGCGCCATCGCGAAAAACAAGACCAAGGATCTGTCTGTCCGTCTCGCGGATCTAACGGAACGTCGTGAGATCATGTCCGCCAAGGCCCGGCGCGCGCGGGATTATCTCGATTGGTTTGAAATCACCCGCGCCCGCGAGACCAGCGGCGCCTTCGACGACTACATGCGTCTCAAGGAGCGCCTGCAGGCCGATCCCCACCGCCGGAACGACGCCCTCTCGAAATACCTCGACCGGATGGACGCCATTTTCCGGCGCGAGGGAGATCCTGAAGGTCCGGTGATTTCGCCCGAGCCGCCGGGATTGCCGCCGCTCGATTTGCCATTGCCGGAGTGAGCGGGGATTTTCAGCTGAACTTCGCCTCGTCCGCGGAGTTTCGCACGGCGACTTCGTCGCCGACGCTGAGGCCGAGGTCTTCGAGTTGCTTGCGGGAGAGCTCGACGTCGAGGAACTGGCCGTCTTCCAGGCGGAGGGTGAGGGTGGCGATGGGGCCGGCGCTGAATAAATGCTGCACGCGGGCGAGGCGGTCGGTCTGGGGATCGTGTTCGGCGGCGAAGAGGATTTCGATTTCGTGCGGCCGGACGTAGTTCACCTCGCCGGAGTTGTCGGAGAGTTTGTTCACGTTGCCGAGGAATTCGTAAACGAAGGGGCTGCGCGGGCGGTCGTAGATGGTTTGCGGGTCGCCGACCTGCTCGATGCGGGCGTTGCGCATGACGACGACCTGGTCGGCGAGTTCGAGCGCTTCCT
>CAYXZE010000072.1:0-10072 GCA_964469395.1 uncultured Luteolibacter sp. | reverse complement strand
GCGCCATGCCGGTGACACCGCCGCCGAACTCGATCATCTCGTTGAGCATGACGTCGGAGAGACCTTCGACTTTGGCCACGCCGTCACCGACGTTGCGGACGGTTCCGACGTTTGTTTTTTGGACGGACGACGCGATGCCGGCGATCTGTTGTTCGAGTTCCTGAAGGATGCTGCTCATAAGAAAAAGTTGCTAGGGATCAGAGTTTGGTTTTCAGCAAGACAAAGAAATTAAAAGGCGCTGGCGAAGCGGTCGATGCGGCCTTGGACGGAACCGTCGAAGACATCGTCGCCCACGCGGATGCGCAGGCCGCCGAGAAGGGATGGCGTGACTTGATACTGCACTTCGAGATCGCCGCCGTATTTGGAGACCAAGTCGGCGACCACGCGCTCGCGGGTCGGTCCGTCGATTTCCACGGCGCTCTCGACAGTCACCTTGCGGCGCTCGAGTTCGATGCGGGTCAGGCGGTGCAGCGCGGCAAGGATGGAGCGATAGTCGCGCACCTTGGATTCCACCAAACGGGCGATCACCTGGCGCAGCTTCGCGTCATCCACGCGGCCACCGGTTTGGCAAAGGCCGAACAGGCGGCGGGCGGCGGCGGCGGCGGTTTTGGAAATCTTCATGGCTCGGAGGAAATGGGAGATCAGCCTTCCACCTTGGCGAGCGCGTCTTCGTTGATGCGCTTCTGGTCGTCTGCGGTGAGGACCTTGCCGGTGACTTGCGAAGTGGTCAGGGCGACCATGCGGCCGAACTCGCTCTTCAGCTCGGTGATCAGGCGGTCGCGATCGGCCTTGGCGGCGGCTTCGGCCTTGGCGAGAATGGTTTGGGCGCTGGAAATGGCTTCCTGAGCTTTTTGCTCGGAGAACGTGGCGGCACCGGCCTTGGCTTCTTCCACCATGCGGACGGCTTCCTCGTTCGCCTTGGCGATGGCGGCGGCGGTGGTTGCTTCGGTTTCGGCGAGCTGGCGCTCGATGACCTTGAGCTTTTCCTCACCGGCGGCGATGCGGCTGCGGCGCTCTTCCAGCATGGCCTGGACCGGTCCGAAGGCGAACTTCTTGAGGACAAAGATCACCAGGAAAAAGTTAACAACCTGCGCGATGAAAAACGGCGGATTGAGACCGAACGTTTTTTGGATGTTTTCCAAAACACCCGGATTTTCAGCGGCGGCGGCGAGCAAGGTGATCATGTCAGAAAAAATATCGTGAGAATGGAGTGCCGCGCGCGCCGTTCCTAACGGCACGCGCGGCGGGGATAATCAGAGGCCTGGCACGGCGAAGGCGGTGAGGATGAAGATACCCTCGATAAGAGCCGCGAGAATGATCGAGATGACCAGAATCGGGGTGGCTGCGCCCGGGTTGCGGCCAGTGGCTTCAGCGGCCTTGGAGCCGAGGATGCCGATACCGATACCGCCGGCAAGCGCGGCAAGCGACACTGCAAATGCTTTCGTGAACATGTTGTTGTTGGTGTTTGGTTAGTTGGTGTTTCCCGCCGCCCCCACGGTCATTGCCATGGTCGGACGACTGAAAGGGGTCAATGATGTTCTTCGTCGCCGTGATCGCAGATCAGTTTGAGGAACACCGCGCAGAGAAGGGTGAAGACGAGCGCCTGAACGAAACCGACGAGCAGCTCCATGAAGTAGAAAGGCAGGGCCGGCAGGAACGAGAGGCTCTTGGGGGCCAGCGCCATCAGCGCCTCCATCGTCTGCTCGCCGCCGTAGATGTTGCCGAAAAGACGGAAGGAAAGGGCGACCGGGCGGATTCCGATCGAAATAATCTCAAGGATGCCCACCAGGAAGAACACCGCCACCATGATGGCCATCATGAAACCTTTGAAAGCACCCTTTGGAGCGAAGATATGAGCCAGAAATCCTTTGAGGCCATTCTCAGTCAGCGCCCAGTAGAACCAGAGCGTCGCGAAGCTGAACGCCATGGCCGCCGTCATGTTGAGGTCGGCGTTCGCACCACGCAGAAAAGGCAGGAAACCATGGTGACCGTGACCATCGACCGTATTCCAACCGACGGTGCCGACACCGGGAATCAGGCCCATGTAGTTATTCACCAGGATAAAGAAGAAGACCGAGCCGAAGAACCAGAAGGTTTTCTTCACCAGATGCGCGCCCAGCAGCCCTTCAAGGAAATCATAGAGCGACTCGACCGCCCACTCCGCGACATTTTGAAGACCCGCCGGCACCAGCGTCAGCTTCCGGGTGGCGGCGCGGCAGAACAAGGTGATCACACCGACCGCCAACCACACCATGATCATCGAGTTACTGACCGGCAGCCAGTCACTCAGCCTGGGGGCGTAGAGTGGCAATGCGTGATGCTCTCCGCCTTCCGCGCCGAAAGCGGAGAGCAGGCCGAGAAGCGAAACAACTGAGGTTGTGAGAAATAAACGCATGCAAGGAACCTGCTGACGGCAGGCGCGGGGTCTTTAAGGGTTCCCCGCCATGCTTCGCAAGACCTATTTGTGAAAAATTTCACAAGCTCGGGAAAATCCTTTGACTGCGGGCTTTTCCGGGCTCAGCGAACCATCTCCACCCCGGGTGGACGGCATCATTTTCATGCAGGATTTCGGCAAGAGAGCTTCGAGCACTCCGGAGAAGAACCGTCCCGCCACCCGGACCTAACAAAAAAACACCCTTTCCCGCCCGGCCAAAAGCCCCGTCCGGCAAACCCGCCCCGACACAGGATCCACCCTGCAAGTCAAGCCGTGACTGTGAAAAAATCCCTTTAGTTTCAACGGATTTTCTCTTGCCAACCCCCAACCGCATTCTCAGAAACGTCGCTGCCATGAACAAAGCTGAACTGATTGAAGCCATCCAAGAGGCCCTCGGAAAAGACGCCACCAAGCGTGCTGCCGACGAAGCCCTCGAAGCCGTCCTCTCCTCCATCGCCAAAGGCGTGAAGGAGGACAAGAAAGTCCAAATCATTGGTTTCGGAACCTTCGAGGTCAAAACGCGCGCCGCACGCCAAGGCCGCAACCCGAAGACCGGCGAAGCCATGAAAATCGCCGCCTCCACGTCGGTTGGCTTCAAGCCTTCCTCCGTCCTCAAGGGCAGCCTGTGATTCACCGGAAGCACCGGCTTCCCGAACTCCACCCGAAAAACCAAAAAACCCCGGCCTTTCAGCCGGGGTTTTCTTTTTGGAGAAGTTCCGATGTTTTGAAAAATCAGAACCAGCCTTTCTTGTTGGTGATGTAGGTGTTGACGAATTCCTCATCGCTCTTGGTCAGATAGAGGATTCCTTCAATCAAACCGATGATCCCGCCGACGCAGACCAGGCTTAACAACAATTGAATCACTCCTTCTTTCGTGTAACCGAGGTAAAACTTGTGGACTCCGAATCCACCGAGAAGGATGGCGAGGATCCCGGCGACGATCTTTTTCTCGGCTCCGGGGATTGCAGGACGAACAGGTTCTGTGGACATGGTGCGATTCATTTACTAAGCCCTCTCCAACAACGCAAGCCTTCAGAACCATGAAACCAAGAATCACCCTCGCAGAAACCCCTCTTCCCGACGGCAGCATCCTCGCCCTCCAGGAGCACGACGGACGCAAATCCCTTCTCGTCCACGGCCAGCAGATTTGCGGCCCCGCCACCCGCGCCGCGGAGGAGGAACTCGCCCGCCTCGCCTGCGCCCCGTTCCGTCCCGCACGCCAACCGAAAATCTGGTTCTCCGGCCTCGGCCTCGGCCACACCCTCGCCGCCGTGGCGCGGGAACTCCCGCAAAAACGCGCCAACTTCATCGTCGCCGAGCCGCTCGCCGCGATTCCCGACTGGCACCGCACCCACATCCCCGACAGCCCGCTGCTCACCGACGCCCGCGTCACGCTGGAGTCCGATTGCGGACCGGCCGGCCTCATGCGCCATGCCGGCCTGCTCCACGCCATCCTCGTCCACCTCGACGCCTCCCCCACCGGCCCCCGCAACCGCACCTGGGTGGACGAGCGCCGCTGGGTATCCGCCGCGTTCGAGGCCCTGCAACCGGGCGGGCTGCTCGCCATCGCCGGCTCGCGCCACATCGCCACCCTCACCCGCCGCCTCCAGGGCTCGGGCTTCGAGGTCGCGGAATTCACCGTCCCGTCCTCGCCCAACGCCAAGCGCCCCCGCTTCCTGCCCATTTGGCTCGCCCGCAAAGGCAAGGCCGCAGACTGACCAAAGCCGTTGATTGATCTTTCCCGGGTGGCGTGCTTGATTGCCCCGCACCCATGGCCCGCCTCATCCCCTTGCAGTTTCTCCCCGCCCTGATCGCCGCCGCTTCCCACGCTGGCGAAGTCACCGTAGAACCGCGGCCTTTTTCCATCGAGAAATCCTTCACCGCCACCGCCCTGCCCAATGGCGAGAGCACGCTTCTCAAGTTGAAACCGAAGACCTGGACCGATTTTAAAATCACGAAAATCACCCCGCACGGCACCAAGGTCGCCAAGGGCGACGTGCTGGTCAGCTTCGATGCCCGGGAAATCGACAAGAAACTCGAAGACGCCCGCCGCGCCCTTGAAAACGGCAGGCTCGCCCTGGAACAAGCCGAGTCCGAATCCAAACATCTCCAGGAAACCGCCCCCATCAAACTGGAGGCAGCCCGCCGCGCCGCGGAAATCGCGAAAGAGGAAAACGCCTATTTCACCCGGGTCCGCCGCAAGGCCGCCGAGGAAACCGCCGAGCAAGCCCGCAAGCGCAACGAGCAGCTCCTCGCCAACCAGCGCGAGGAACTCAAGCAGCTCGAAAAAATGTACGCGGCTGACGACATCACCGAGGAGACCGAGGAAATCATCCTCATCCGCCAGAAAGATGCCGTCGCCACCGCCGAGTTCGCGCTCCGCATGGAGGCCCTCAACTGCAAGCGCACCCTCGAAGTCACCCTCCCGCGCGAGGCGAAAACCCTTGCCGATCACGAGCGCGACACCGCCATCAACCTGAAAAAAGCCGAAGCCGACATCCCGCGCGCCATCGAGCTCAACAAGCTCGCCCTCGAAACGCTCAAATCCACCCACCTCCGCGCGAAACAAGACCTCGCCGATCTGGAAGCCGATCGCGCCCAGTTCGAATTCAAAGCCCCGGCCGACGGCGTCTTCTATCACGGCCCCATCGACAACGGCCGCTGGACGCCCGGCGAACTCATCAAACATCTCATCATCAACGGCCGCCCGCCCGCACACGCCGCCTTCGCCACCTTCCTCCCCAGCACCGCCAAGCTCGCCCTCACCGCTTTCCTCGACGACGCCACCGCCCACTCCGTCAAACCCGAGTTGGAAGGCATCGCCACCCTCACCGGACGCGAGGATGTGGAAATCCCGGTCAAGCTCGCCAAACTCGCCGCCGCCCCCGCACCGGACGGCACCTACCGGGCGGATCTATCCATCACCTGGCCCGCCGACCTCACGCCCGCCGCCGGAGCCGTCCTCCAGATCCGGCTGATTTCCTATCAACAAGCCGCCGCCATCGCCATCCCCACCAAAGCCCTCGCCTACGCCAGCACCGGCTGGACCGTGGAAGTCAAACTCGCCGACGGCAAAACCGAGCGCCGCCCCGTCAAGCGAGGCCGCGTCGCGAAAGAGGAAACGGAAATTCTATCCGGCCTCGAAGTCGGGCAGGTCGTCATTGTTCCTTAAGACAGAAGACAGAAGACAGAAGACTTGAAGACGCAAGACACAAGACTTGAAGACGCAAGAAAAGAGAAAGGCTCGTCTTGGTCTTTCCCTCTTCGTCTTGCGTCTTGTGTCTTGCTGTCTTCTGTCTTTTCCCATGCCGAAGTCACCCGCGAGACGCTCGACGCCTCCATCCGCCGCGGGGTCGATTTCCTGGTCGCCAATCAAAATCCAAACGGCTCATGGGGCAGCGCCACCCGCACCAAGAACCTCAACATCTACGCGCCCGTTCCCGGTGGTCACCACGCCTTCCGGGCCGGCGCTTCCGGGCTGGCTCTATCAGGCATCATCGATGCCGCCGATGACCGGCCCGAAGTCATCGCCGCAATCGACAAAGCCGCCGCATGGACCGCCGCCGAGCTGCCGAAACTCCGCCGCGCCGACCAAACCACCACCTACAACGTCTGGGGCCACGCCTACGGCCTCCGCGCCATTTCCCGACTCTATCAGCGCGAGACCGATGCCGCGAAAAAAACCGGATGGGCCGGTCTCGCCCAGCAGCAGGTCGATCTCGTCAACCGCTACGAAGACGTCAACGGCGGCTGGGGCTACCTGGACATTTACGATGAACTCACCACCCGGAAACCCTCCGGCGTCCCCACCTGCTTCACCACCGCCACCGTGCTTCTCGCCATGGACCAGGCCCGCTCCGTCATGGGCGTGAAGCTCGATGAAAAACTGGTCGCCCATTCCATCGCCGGCATCAACGCCCAGCGCACGCCGGATTTCTCCTACACTTACTCGTTCGATCACCGCATGCGCCCGCGGGTGGCCATCAACCGCCCCGCCGGCTCGCTCGCCCGCTCCCAAGCCTGCAACGCCGCCCTCCGCGTGTTCGGGGAAAAAGCCGTCACCGACGCCGTCCTCACCACCTGGGCCGACCGCTTCCTCGCCCGCGAAGGCTTCCTCGGCAACGTCCGCAAGCGCCCCGTGCCGCATGAAGGCCAGTTCAAGATCGCCGGTTATTTCTACTACTACGGCATCTACTATTTCACCGAGTCCGTGAAACTCCTGCCCAAGGAAACCCACGCCGCCTATGCCAAACGCCTCGCCGCCATCCTCTTGGAACGCCAGGAAAAAGACGGCTCGTGGTGGGACTATCCGCTCTACGATTACCACCAGGCCTACGGCACCGGCTACTCACTGATGGCGCTGGCGTGGTGCCGGAAAACCCTCGCCACCGATTGATCCTCATGCCGCTGTCCCAAAAAATCCTCGAAAAGCGCGCGGTTAAATCCGGCGTGAAAGCTTCGAAAAAGCGCCATCACTTGGTCTCCGAGACGGAGCTGCTCGCGCTGCGGGTGCAGACGATGCCCGGCATCCTCCGGATTTCACTGGCACTGCTGGGAACCCTGCTTCTTGCCGCCGCTTGGTTCGGCTGGCCGTCCGAATCCAACACCATTCAGGGAATCGAAGCCATCGGCGGCATTTTCTCTACCGTCTTCGGAATCTTCGGCATCCGCCGAACCCTCTCGCATCTCCTCGATTCCTACCACTCTCTCGATCTGGTCGGCGGCATTCTCGAAATGATCGGAGAGGCGGTTTCAAACATCGATCTGTGATACTTTCACCCCCTCGCACGAGCCATGACCACCCTCCCCGCGCCATCCGCCCCGTCCGCGATCCTCTCCTTTGACTTCGACGGCACCTTGCACTTCGCCGGAGAGACGCCCCCGGTGCCGCCCGCTTTTTTCAGACTCGTCCGGAAACTGCGCGAAGACCAAGGCATCATCTGGGGCATCAACACCGGCCGCTCGATGCCCTACATGATCGAGGGCATCCTCGAAAGCCGCTTCCCCTTCCTGCCCGATTGGGTGGTCGCGCGGGAACGTGAAATCTATCTGCCCGACGACGAGGGCCGCTGGCACCCCCTCGCCGATTGGAACGAGCTTTGCGAAAAGGAAATCCACGGCCTCTTCGAACACGCCCGCCCCCTCCTGCTCCAGCTCCGCCGGGAAATCGAGGAACACACCGGCGCGCGGTGGATCGAAATGGACGGCGACCCGGCCGGCATCATTTCCCAGTCGGAAGAGGAAATGGCGTGGATCGTCGATCACATCCAGCCCCTCGTCGCCGCCGAACCGCACCTCGCCTGGCAGCGGAACTCGATCTACCTGCGCTTCGGCCACCGGGACTATCAGAAAGGCAGCAGCCTGGCACGCATCACCGCGCACCACGGTCTCACCGCGCAACAGTGCTTCGCCATCGGAGACAGCCACAACGACATGGAAATGCTCGATCCCGCCCACGCCCGCATGACCGCCTGCCCGGCCAACGCCATCCCGCTCATCCAGGAAAAAATCACCGCCACCGGCGGGCTCGTCACCCGCGCCACTCACGGCCACGGAGCCATCGAGGCACTCCACCATTATTTCACTTCCGCCCGGTCGTGACTAAAGGAGGGTCGGACTTCGGCCGACCCGGGTTGACCGAAGGTCAACCCTCCATATTCACCCCCGACGCGGGCTTCAAAGCGGCCGACCGTATGTCGCGCAGCGGTTGTGCCAGCCCTCTTCCCAACGCTTTTCCCCACGGGCGGGCGGAGAATTCACAATCCGCCGGGAAAGCACCCGCTTGGCCGCCGCCGCAAACTCCGCCGCCGCCGGAGCACCGGCGGAAACCTCCTTCATCTCGCCCAACACTTGCAGCAAACCCCAGCCGCGGCCGTTGTAACGCTCGGAAACCTGCGTGCCCTCGCCCTTGAAATTCACGTAATCAATCAACGCGTAAGTGCCCTGCGGCGAGGCGGCCACCTTGTGATAATTCGCCTCGATCCGCGCCCTTTCACCGGCCGGAGCCGCCGCCAGAATCTTCGGCAGCGCCTCGCGCGAGCGGACGATGATAAAATCCGTCTGCATCGTCACATTCGCCGCCAGCCAAGTCCGCAACGCCGTCAACCGCGGCCCCTTGAAATCCCTCTGAAACTCCGCCCGGCTCTTCCACGGACTGTGCCGTTCCAGCGCCACCGCCGGTAATTTCGCCCCGCGCTGGCGGGCAAACGCCGCGAACTTCGGCCAGCTTTCCTCGAAGTGCCCCTGAAAACCCGCCGGATACCAGATGAAATGCCCGATTCCCAACGACGGAAACTCCTCCCCCGCGTTCCAAGTCGTCAGCCCGGCCACACTCCCCGCGCATTCGTTCCGCCAGATTTTCCGCCCGATCGCCGTCTTTTGTCCGGCGGTCAGATTCCCCGCCACCGGCGCGGCCGGAGCGCAGGCCGAGAAAAAAAGGAGAGCCACGGAACCAATCAGACAGGCAGCTTGCATGACCGCAGGCTACCTTTACTCTCGGCGCAACCGCAAGCCCGCTCCACCATGAACCGCATCCCCTGGGACAAAATCCTCACCTTCACCCCGCTCGATCTCGCCAAGCTGTTTCTCAGCGCCCTCGTCATCGTGATCGTCACCAAGATCCAGCTCGTCAACGACCGCCTCTCCGCACTGCTCATCGCCCTGCCGCTCACCTCGCTCGTCGCCATGATCTGGATGCACCTCGACAACCAATCCTCCCAACGCCTCGCCAACCACGCCGAAGGCACCTTCTGGTTCGTCCTGCCCACCCTGCCCATGTTCCTCATCATCCCCTGGATGCTCCGCCATCACTGGGGATTCTGGACCACCCTTGCCGTCAACTGCGTCCTCACCGTCGGGTTTTTCTGGCTCACCGTCATCGTCCTCCGCCGCTTCGGCATCGACCTCATGCCGAAATGAATCAAAAATCCTTCCCCAAACAACCAGATAAGACTTGTCAGCCCGCGAATTCTCTGGTTTGACCATCGGCCCGGCGTCAAACCCGGAAATTCCGTCCATTCCCATTGATTTGAGCGAAAGTAAACCGGCCGTGCTTCCCGATAACGTAATCCCGTTTGAGCAAGCGCAGTCAATTTCGCGATTTCCCGGTTCTCCTATGAAAAGCGATCTCCTCGATAAGGCCTCTGAAATTGTCACCGACCCCTTGGTTTTGGTCAATCTGGTCTCCCAGCGTGTCCGGCAATTGAACAGCGGCCGCTCCCCGCTCATCGCCACCCGTCCCAGCATGGGCGTGGCGGACATCGCCCTCACCGAAATCATCGAGGGCAAAATCCAGTTGATCAAAAAGGAAGCCCCATAAGCGGGCGCATCCCGACTCCCGAGTCCTTCCATGAGTGCGGAAATCGCCACCAACCGGAAAGCCGGACGCGATTTCAACATCTCGGAGAAATACGAGGCCGGAATCGAGCTCAAAGGCACCGAGGTCAAATCGATCCGGGCCGGGAAAATCAACATTTCGGACGCGTTTGCCCGCGTCGAAAACAACCAGCTCTTCCTCTACGGCTGCCACATCCAGCCCTGGCAGACCGCCGGCGAGTGGTATAACCACGCGGAAAAACGCCCGCGCCGCCTGCTCCTCCACAAGCGGGAAATCCTCAAGCTCGCCAACGCCACCGCCGT
>CAYXZE010000071.1:0-10138 GCA_964469395.1 uncultured Luteolibacter sp. | reverse complement strand
CAGACGCACCATCGCTGCCGGACCAAGGCTTCCAGCCTGCCAACTCAGCGGCTCTTTCCAATCCTGTCAGCCAATCCCGTGCCTTACCGATGGGGAGATGCTCGGTGCACAGGTCATACTCAGAAGAGTTCCATTCCAATGTAAGCGCTCAACAGAACCCCACTATTCAGTGACGGCGGTTTGAGTGCAGGATGGGCACCCTATGGAAACCACCACCGACCAGTCCGCCGGCGTCATCGTCAAATCCGATCAAACCGGACGCACCCGCTACACTCCCGAATACAAGCGCGAGGTTCTCGCCGCTTATGAATCACTACCCGCCCGGCGGCCAGTCAGACCATCGAGAGCCGCATTGCATAGATGGCGGAGCGGCAAGATCTCTGGAAAAAATGCGAGAGGTGCTCTGTTGAGCGCTTACTTCGGGGTTGGGCGTTTGTATCAAAAAGCGCGGGTTCACCGCGCCAGGCATCCCGTTTTTTTGCGCCTCTCCCGGATTTCCCGCCGGGCCTGTTTATGTCAACCCATTGCAATGTCTGTCAATTCGTGTCAATGCCTCGGGCGGGTTTTGCGCGCCAATCGTTGACAGACATTGCAATGCATTGACATCCCGCAGGGGTGCACCGCCTAGGCCCCCTTAGGGAAGACGCCTGCTCAATAATTTCTGCTATTCCGGATGGTTTCCGGCGGAGGGCACCCCGAACAATTGCCGGACAGTTGCCGAACACCCACCCCGAACAAATGCCGAACAGACGCTGACTCTGTTCGGGTTTTGTTCGGCATCTGTTCGGGGTGCGCTTTCCCATGGGTTCACCCATAGGGACATGTGTGATGAGAAATAACTCGTTCCGCGTGCCGCCGCCGGAAATGGTTAGATTTTGGACCGGCGGGCGATTCGGGCGGTGGAGCGCCCTGCCGGATGTTTCCGAATGACTGTTATTTGGAGCTCTGATCTTTCTTTTGAGGCTTTGAAACTACTTTAATAACAGCCGACCAGATAATCATGCCTCCTCCAAAACCAAGAAGCGCGCCTATAAAATAGCCCTTTGCTCCATGTGCCATTCCGAGGTGCAAGCTGGCAAACAAACCTGCCGACAAGCACGTAATGACCAAAGCAATTCCTAGGAACTTCTTCATGGGCAATCCTTATCGTTAGTCATTTCATCGGCAATGTGAATGCCGCCAATAACAGTCAAATTCCCCGCTGGCGTTAGCCCTGTTCCCATTGTACTCAATGGATTTGATCCAACATGTTTCCATGATGTCCCAAGAGCGGTTTTCACCATTCCACCAAGACCGCCACCGTTCATTTGTGTTAGTGCTCTCCCTCGACCAATAGGATCTAAATGGCTGATTGTGTTGAAAACGCGCGTTGGAACCGTCGTGCTTCCAAGTTCATACATCACCGGATTTTTCGCAAATGCGCCAATATTTGGCACAACCGCTGCCAACGCAGCATCCCTTGCAATTCCTCCCGCCGCTTTCGAGAACCCGACACCATCCTGACACGGATCGTAGCCGCCGGAATCCTGGAACGGATCGGCGAAAGGAATGAACCCATCTGCCGTTGCCATAGCTCCAACTCCAAGTGCATCCACTGTGCCTTGATCGAAGTCGAAGAAACCACCCCACCACGCCGCTGATGGAAATCTGCCGTCTGGATCGCGGAGATTCAACGGGTTGCCGTAGCAATAAGCATAAAGGTTCATTCCTCCCATCTCGCCCAACGGATCGGCAGATAGCCATCTCCCCAGCTCAGGATCATAAGTCCGGAAAAGTGTCAGCACCATTTCCCCTTGCCCGCTCACCGCGCTTTGTTGCGTGATGTGACCGGTGTAGCCGAGGTCGCATCCGTCGGTATAGTTGTCGGCTTGGTATTGGATCAGGCGCTTCCCATAAGGATCGTAGTCATATCTCGCGGTGAGACTGCCATCACTGTTCATGACCTCGCGTATGCTGCCGAGGTGGTCGCGGGTGTAGTAGTAGCGGTCCCATACAGCGCCGTTCTTGCGCTGCTCCCCTTGGGATAGGTATTGGCGGTCGATGTTGGTGGTGGCGGTGCCGCCGGTGTAGCGGCAGAGGAAGTTGATCCCTTCGTAGAGGTAATAATAATGCGCGGTCTCGGTGGTGCCGGTTTTCTCGATCCGCTCGCCGCGCTGGCCGAGGCCGTTGTAGCGGTATTCGGTGGTTTTGTCCGAACCCGCGCCCCAAGTGATTTTGATCAGCCGGGATTGGGAATCCCACTCATAGCTGTGGACACCGTCGGTGAGTAGGTTCCCGTCGAGATCGTATGACGGGACGGCGGCGGTGGCGGCGACGAGGTTTAGCCCGTAGGTGTAGTTGGAAACGTTGTTCGAACCGTCCTTGGCCTGGATGTTGATTTCGTTGGAACCGGTAGCGAGATCGAGGCCGGCCTCGAAGCGATTGCCTTCCAGCATCCGCGCATCCTTCCACTCGGTGGCGATGCCCGGTTTCACTTTGACGGTGGCGGGTTCGTCGGTATCGCCACGGACCATCACCGGCTTCACGCCTCCCGCCCCGCCGATGCTGGTGAGCTGGTTGAGGGTGTTGTGGCTGTAGGTAGTCATCGTCGCGCCGGTTCCGGAAGTTTCCACCTGCTTGGAGGCGATGTTATCGGCGGGATCGTAGGTGTAGTGATGGCCGGTATGAGCGACCGTGGAACCTGCGAGCGGCTGGTTGATCAAGGAACTGAGCTGGTCAGCAGAGTCGTAATAAATGGTGGATTGGTATTGGCTCGTATTACCGGTGGGGTTGGCGAGCTGGGCTTCGCGCTTCCAGGACTGGATGTTCCCCAAAGGGTTGTAACCGTAGGTGTGCTTGGCAATGATGGCTCCGCCGGGCTTGAAGGAGGTGATGCTCTCAAGGGCGCGGTTGAACTCATCCCCGAGATAGGTGAAGGTGGTGTTGAACCCGGAATTCGTCCCGGTGTGGGTGATTTGGGTGAGCGGTCCACCAAGACCGTCGTAGGCACTCGTGAAGGTGCCGAGGATGTTGGAGATGGAAGCCACCTGGCCGGCGGCGTTCGCGGTGGTGGTCTGACTCATGCCGCCGGGGCTGGTGCGGGTGACGCTGCGGGTGGCGTCATTGTAGGTGTAGCTGATGGTGTCGTTCGCCCACGGGCCGTCAATGGAGGTGACCCGACCGAGCAAATCGTAACCGAAGGTATGGGTGCCGGAGGTGATCCCGGTCCCGGAACTCTGCACGATCGTGGAAATCCGACCCCAGGTGTCGCGGTTCAGGGTCGTCAGGCTTTCCGGCGGATCGATTCGATAAAGCTTCCCATGGATGGAGTCGTAGGATAGCCAGGTCTTTTGATTGCGGCGGTTGGTGAAGGATGTGGCGCGGCCGTACGAGTCGTAGGTGTGGGATTCCACGGTGTTGTCCGGGTATTTTTTCGTCTTCAACTGATCCGAAGCCTTGTAGATCCACTCGGTGGTTTGGTTCCTGGGATCGGTGAGTTTGATAAGACGCCCGGCGACATCGTAGGTGTAGCGGGTGACGCTGCCATCGGTTTCGGTGGTGACGATCGGCAGGGCGCGCTTGTCGTGCAGGGTCACGGTGCGGCGCAGGTTTTTCTCGACACCGTTTACCAGCTTCCCGCTGCGGACGGTTTCAATGAAACAACAGGCCCAGTCATATGCGGTGAAGGAATCATCCGGGCCGGATTCACGGGTTAGGCGGTTGAGGCCGTCGTAGTTGTATTGGAAAAGACGACTATCCGCTCCTTGAGCCTGAAGCAGATTTCCTATCAAATCGTATCCGGTGGTGGCGACAATGGAGCCATTCACCGATACCGAATACGGTCGATGGTTCGCGTCGTAGGCGAACACCGTAACATCGCTGGTCGCGGAATCCGTGAGTTGAGCGAGGAGGCCTTTTGAATTCCAGAGGAAACTGAGCGTTCTCCCATTCGCGTCGGTCACGGACTGGATGTCGCGGTTCGGGAAGTAGTTGTAGTCCAGCAGGGTTTGAGTGACCCCATTCAGGGGCCGGGTGACGGTGTCGATGTCGATGCCGTCGGGCTGGTAGGTGTAGGTGGTGTGATGGTCCGTTGAGGCGAGACCGTTCCGCTTGATGAGCGTCGGCCTGCCCTGGGCATTGTAAGTTACGGAATCCTGAGCGTGGCCATTCCAGACTAATCTCGGAAGACGGTTTTGTGTATTATATCCCGAGTTCATGCCATAGCCGACTTTGAATCCGTCTTCGTCATATTCATTCACTTCATGAATCATGCCCCTGCCCGCCACCAACATCGCATCCATGCGGCGTCTTGAGCCGGTTTGGGGAGAAATGTTTGCTCCTGGGGAGCGTTGCATTTGCGCCGGAGTTCTCAGAAAAAAGCCACCGCCATAGCCATCATAGAAATATTCGGTTGGATTGCCCGAATGATCCCTGACTGTAATTCGATAATTATCCCACATGATTCTTCCGGGAAGTGGATATTTCAACGAGTATCCCTTGTTCGTATCCGCTTGAGGATAGCTCCTGGCGTCGATTGTATTATTCGTCCCATCCGCAGGTTCGGTATAAACCGTAGTGGTGCCGGTGGGCGTGGTGATGGCGGTGACGAAAAGCCCGGCGGCGGTATTGGAATATTCGTAGGAATACTTCAGCCCGCCCATATCGGTCTGGCTGGTGAGGTTGCCTGCGGCATCATAGCCGAAATGCGCCGAGCGGCCGAACGGATCGTCAATCCGGGCGACCCGGGATTTGGTGCCAATGTTGGAATACACAAGACTCCATACGGAACCGGGGAGGGCTGAATGCTCGATCCGGATGAGGGCCCCGTTCGAATTATAAGCCAGCGAGATTTTATTCGCATGGCGATCCTCGATTTTCACCAGCAGGGGCACCGATGAGATCGGAGGAGGCACATAACCGGGAGGCGGAGGAGTCGGATTAATGTCCGGATTGATCCAAGCGGTCGGGAAAGCGTAGTGATACACGGTTCCGTCCTGATGGGTGAGCGTGAAGACATTTTCCGAGGTTTGCTTGAGAACACGGAAATCCGCCGGATTTGAGTAAGTGATCGGATAGGTTCCGGTGCCTCCGGAAGGGTTGCTGAAAGCTTCGATCTTGCCATCGCCATCGCGCACCTGAACTCCGGTGCCGGGAGTAATCATCAGGTAGGAGCAATACTCGAACGACCATTTGTCGCCGAAAGGAATGTAATTGTTCTGGGAATCCTGGCTGTTGAAAAGGAGCGTCAGGTTCACATCCGGTCCGACGGGAGCGTCCCACCACATCGGGGTGTCGATGACCTTGAAGTTCATGCTGATGGGATTCACGCTGTACCCAGGAAGCCCGCAGTTTTTCTTGTCGCACCCGTCCTTGCCGAGATCGCTCACCAAACGGTCGATGCCGCAGCAGCCGCCGCTGATGTTCTCCAAATTGGTGGCGGGATGGATGTTCTCGCCGGAAGGAGCCGTTTTTCCCATGGTCATGGCGAAGCCGGACCATTCCTTCTCAAATGCGGCACGCGGCATCTTGGTGGAGGCCGAAATCCGGCTGTCATAGAGGCGGACCGCATCCTTGGAAACGGATTCCACGGTGACGTAATGCTTGTCCTTGTAATGGGCGATGAAAGGCACCGGGAGCTGGTCGAGGGCGAGCGCCGCCTGGACGGGATGGGGAGTCTGGCCGTGCTGGAGCGCGGTGGTGTAAAGTTCGGCCGCCGTGAAACCGTGGGTGCCGGCTGACGGCAGATTCGCGAGAGTTTTCGCGGTGTCCGCATCTCCGAGGATCTCCGCGGCTTTTGAGAGCGCTTTCTGGCCGCAATCCCGGAGAGCCGCCTCGTGCTTCTT
The DNA here is from genome assembly GCA_964469395.1 of uncultured Luteolibacter sp. Classification (GTDB taxonomy): domain Bacteria; phylum Verrucomicrobiota; class Verrucomicrobiia; order Verrucomicrobiales; family Akkermansiaceae; genus Luteolibacter. Next base: position 4,316 of record CAYXZE010000071.1, on the reverse strand, counting down.
CAGGAAAGCCGTCTGCATGATCCAATAGGAAGCGTAGGTGTTCTCATTCGGGTCGGTATTGGTGGCGCGGGTTTCCGCCAAACTTTTGGAAGCCTCGTCGAGACGCCCCAGATCAATGTTGATCACCGCCCGGCGGAGCTTCGCCTTATGAAGCATTTCGGAGGACTCCCCCGACGCGGCGATTGCCTTGTCAAACCATTCGGCGGACTCGCCGAAGCGCGCGTTGTATTGCAGATAACAACCGATGTGGAGCATCGACTCCGCCGCCCACGGGCTGTCCGGATATGTGGTGAGAAATTCCTCGAAGAGCGTTCGGGCCGTGATGTAACGGTGTTCGTTCCAAGCCTGAATGGCGGTGCCGAAGTCGAGATTTTCGATTTCCTGGCGTTTCTTTGCGGCGGGATCGGAGAGCGTGCCGGGCTCCGCGCTGCGAGTCGGAGTGAGTTTTTTTCCAAGATTTCCTGCGGCAATCAGCTCGGCCTCGGTAGGTGGTCTGGATAAATCCAGATGCGTCAGGACGGTTTCATCACAGGGGCGGGCGTTCGCCGTAGCTTCGGCCTCCGAACGTGCCGCCGCCTTCATGGACTCAAGAGGAACAGCAGTTGATTCCACTCCGTTTTTGTCAATCGTGGAGGAAGGTTTTCCGCCCGTCATTCTACCGGATGAGACGAGAAAAGCAGCTAGCAAAGCGCTAGCGGTGCAGAAGAATGCAATCAGCCAAATTCTAAAACGGATGGGATTCGCGGAAGAGCTCAATGGTGTTGGGTGTAAAAGTTCGGGAAAAGAAAACGGGATATGGCGCGGGCCGTTCCGGGTCAGGGGCCTGAAACGTAGGTGGCGGAAGTCGGCGTCAAGAGTGTGACTGTAGGCGGAAGCGAGTCACCCAGAACCGCGGGAAGAACCTCCCAACGCGCTGGATCCAAGGGAAACGCGTCCAAATGGTCAAAATGACCGTCGCCATCCGTATCAATGAGGGTTGGACTGGTGCCTGCGGCAATCTCAGCGCTGTCGGAAATTCCGTCCCCGTCGCTATCCTGCGCGGTGCCGATGGTCTCGAATCTCAGGGCGAAAACCGATTTGAGCTGTCCGACGGTGGCGATGCCAAAGTTCGTGTCATCTTGCGATGACTCGGTCCAGGGATAGGGACTGAAGTAATCACCGAACGTTTCCGAAAGAGGGCCACGCAGAACCAGCCTCGTTTTTGACTGCTCCATCTGTCCGTCGAGCCAAGCCGCATCCCAGGCACGCAGCCGGATATAAAAAGGTTTGGCAAGTGCCTTGAGTTGGCCTACGAGCAGGATTTCCCGTTGCCTTTCGAAGTCCGCCGGGATTACAGGCAAAGCCAGATCCACGATTCCGGCCACATCCGCCTGCAGCGCCTGATAGTCCGCTGCCGGGAGACGTGTTTGTAGTTCCGCAAGCGCTTTGGAAACCATGTGTTTGGCCTGACCGATAGTGGCGGGAGAGAGATTGCTGGCGACAGAGGAATTCTGAACACCACGAGCAGCCCACCATGCGGGATCCGCGGCTGGCGAGGAGTCCGCGAGCCCGAGAAGCGCGATGACGCAGAAAGGCACGCGAGTCATCTGGATCATAAGCATAATAATAACTGGAACTTCCGGAAGCTCGAATAACGGAGAGGTGGGAAAAATCAGCGGCGGTCATCGATCGTCGTTGAGAGATCAATTACCATATTCCCCCATCGAAATGTCGCCTTGGGCACGACCGAGGATGACTCCGCCGTTGGAGGTGACGCGGAGGGCTGTGGCGGGGATTGAGGAAGATCCGGTGCCGACGGCCAGCACATCGCCGGACTCCATGGGGGCATTCCATCGGCCAAGCGCCACCGCATTGGATTGATTCACGCGCAGTCCGGCACCAAGGGTATAGGCATAGGAATTGGAAATTTTATTGTTATTGCCGAACGCCATTCCGTAATCACCCGTAATTTCATTATAATAGCCAGTTGCCCATCCATGGGGCGAAGCGATTAAGTTTCCGGAGCCAATTACACCAACGTTGTTCCCGCCAGATCCTACGGTAAATCCATCTATCGTGTTGTTTTCGCCGGAAACAAATGAATTTGTGGCGTTCACGCTATTCGAGTTCCCGCTCACAAGGTTCCGATTCCTTCCACCGGTAAGAACATTATTGGTCCCGGCAATAATCGAAAAACCCGCTCCCGGTGAAAGGCCGGGCGACACGGAATTTGTATCTCCCACCACAAGAACGCCTCTCCCCGACACATCATTGTTGGAACCGATTACGCCGACATATCCGTTAGTACTTGCAACGGTATTCGAAGAAGGTCCTACAATCAGATCTTCACTATTGGGCGGACTCCAAGCGACGACGCCAAGAACTATAGACAACAATAAGAATAACTTCAGCTTTCGGGATTTCATGATTCCAAATGGTATTTGATCAACGTGCGGTCGCGGTTTTTTTAATAGAACTTTGTTCATCAAGGTAGAAACGGTAGGACCCCCGGTGTGCAAGTCGCTTGGCGACGATGTCATCCTCAATGGAAGCGGTGGTCGCCGCCGCTTTCAGTGCGGCTTCCACCTCTTCAAGGGTGACTTCGATCATCCAGCCTTCTTCCTGTGCCTTCGTTATAAAATCTTCCTCACCGGCCTCAGGCAGCTCCATTGGCGCGGACATGCCGAGACGCTGGATGATACTCTCTTTTTTGCTCTCCATCCGGGCGAGGGCAGCGTCTTCTTCCGTAGCAACTGGAGAGTCCGGTGATGCAAAAACCAAAGCAGCAACCCCTAGGACGGCAAGGCTTGGGAGCATCATGGCGGCGAGTTTGATGGTGGATTTCATGGCAGTGGTTTGTTACGTGTCCACAGCTTGCATGGACATGATGGTTATGGGATAGGCGTGAAATTTGGATTTATCGCCACGAAAATCCCTGAGTTTACAAAGTAAATGTGAAAGCGGCGGTGATTCGTCAAATCATTTTCAATGACGATGCGATTTGATTAAATTCAGCTCCGGCTGGTCAAGTATTTTCACTCGAAATTTTTGATCATAGTAAAAAAACTTTATCCGGCAATCCTCTGAGGGTTGCCGTAAATAAATAACATTTACTAAAATGGTGTCACTTGTAAATAATGCCATTTTAATCAACGGCCCAGAAAACAAACCGTATTTTCAAGCATGTTATGATATTTGTCCACATCTCACATGTAAACCTTCCACTATTCCAAGCGCCCGGTAAACGGGGTGTTATTTTGCGTGCAATTGAAAATCCTTAATGGCGGCGGCGTCACCGTCCGCCGCGAGAATGCAGAGCCGGAAGCGGCTGCCGGTGACTGGCCGGGAAAGGGTGATTTCCAGATTGTCGCCGATGGTGGTGCCGCTGGTGATGGGAATCCAGGTGTCGGCGTCGGTCAACATTTCCACGGCGAACTCCGTCACATGGGACGAATAGTCGGTTTCCTGAATCACGATGCGCCGGATCGCATGGGCGCTGCCGAGGTTCGCTTCGATCAGCGTGGAGGTGTCGCCCAGGGGTTCCGGCTCCGAAAGGGGCTCGTCGGGGACGGTTTGCAGCGGGAAAATCTCGATGTCCGTGCGGCGGGATTCCGGGGTGACTTTGTCCACGATCACGCTGCCGTCGGCGACGCGGCCCTCGACGGTCGTGCCGTAGGGGGCGACCAGTTTGAAGTCGCAGTTCCATTGGGCGGGCCAGGCGGCGCCGAGCAGGATGCGGCGGCCGTCGCACTGCATGAGCATTTCCTGAAGCCCGATCATGCCGACTCCGCCGTGGTCGGTATCGGGGGCGTGGCAGAATCCGTAGTTGGTCCAGAACGCCGGAAAGCGCAGGCTGGGGGCGAGCAGTTTTTTCTCGATGTAGCGCTTGGCGTCGGCGGTGCGGCCCAGCCGCGCGAGATTGATGACGCCTTGATACCAACATTGGGCCTGCCGCTGGACCTGTGGCCGGAGCGCGCCGTGGTCCCAGGTGTTGGAGGCGAGGCGGATGCCTTCCTCGCTGCGGTCGTCCGGACGGCCAAGGGAGAAATAGCTGAACGGGAAGAGGACATACATGTCGGGGAAATCCATGTTGCCATTGTAGAAAACCCATTCGTGGCTCTCGGCTCCCGCGATCATCTTGTGGCCGTCCACTTCCCTGATAGGGATCGGCGGGATGCGTTTTTGAAACTCGCGGAGATAGGCGCGTTTTTCCGAGGAAATGACGCCGTCCGGCAAATCCAGCAGGCCGTCGCTCAAGGCCCAGAGCCCGGCGAGGACATCGGTGTTGTTGGTGCAGCCGTGATAGGGTTCGCAGGCGTCGCTGGGGTAGATGACCA
>CAYXZE010000070.1:0-10392 GCA_964469395.1 uncultured Luteolibacter sp. | reverse complement strand
GGACCAGGACAAGCGGCATGGTGGTCATCCGGTGACCCGGCCGCGCCCGTGGAAGGGCGCCCATTTTCGGGATCGATGCGGATGAGGCAAGGGCAAACCGGCGCTACGGGGTGATTCCTATCCGAATCTTGTTAGATCGGGGTGGATTCTCCTTCAGACTAACAGTTAAATGGCGTGATTCGGCCGCGCGGGCGGCGGAGATGGGAGGAGTCTATTTTTCCGGCTTTTTCAGCAGCCGCTCGCTCAGGTAGAGCACGCTGAAGGCGATGGCGGCGGAGATGGCGGCGAGTTTCCAGACGGTGTCGTCCTGGCCGAGCTGGACGTGCTGATAGATGGCGACCGGGAGGGTGGTGGTTTTTCCCGGGATGTTTCCGGCGACCATGATGGTGGCTCCGAACTCGCCGAGGGCGCGGGCGAAGGCGAGCAGCATGCCGGCGAGGATGCCGCGCCGGGCGAGCGGCAGGGTGATGAACAGGAGCACCCGCCACTCCGGCGCGCCGAGGGTGCGGGCCACTTGCTCCAGCTCCGGGCTGACATCCTCGATGGCGGCGCGGGCGTTGCGGACCAACAGCGGCAGCGACATCACGGACAGCGCGATGATGACCGCTTTCCAGGTGAAGACGATGTCGGTCCGGAAGGTGTGATCGAGCCAGGCACCGACCGGGCCGCGCCTGCCGAACAGGCGCAGCAGGACCAGTCCGGTGAGGACCGGCGGGAGGACGAGCGGCAGGGCGACGCAGGTTTCCACCAGCGCCTTGCCCGGCCATTGTTTGCGGGCGAGCAGCCAGCCGAGGGCGATGCCCGGCGGCAGGATCAGCAGGCTGCCGAGCAGGGCCATCGCCACGGAGAAGGCGACGATGTGGTATTCCTCGGCGGTCATGCGTGAGGCTGGCCCGTCATTCGATCACGGAAAAGCCGAACTTCACGAATGTTTCGCGGGCCTGCTTGTCCGCGAGGTGGGCGAGGAACTTGCGGGCGGCCTCCTTGTTTCGGGAATCGGAAACGAGGGCGGCGGGGTAGATGATTTCAGGCCCGTCGGCGGCGGGGATTTGCAGCGCGACCCGGACTTTTTTGGAAATTGCGGCGTCGGTCTTGTAAACGATGCCGGCTTCCGCGTTGCCGGACTCCACCACGGCGAGGGCGGCGCGGACGTTTTCCGCGGGAACGATTTTCGGCTGGAGCTTTTCCCAGAGGCCGACTTTTTCCAGCCAGGCTTTCGCGTAAATTCCCGCGGGCACGGCCTTGGGATTGCCGATTGAGAAATGTTTGATCCCGTCATTCAGCAAGCTTTCCGGTTTGGAAATCCCGAGACCGGGGATGGGCGTGATGACCACCAGCGTGTTTCCTAACAAATTCTTGCGGGTTTCCCTGTCGATGAGTCCGGCGGTTTCCAGCGAGTCCATTTTCGCCTCGTCGGCGGAAAAGAAGAGGTCGGCCGGAGCACCGGCGTGGATTTGCTGGGCGAGGACGTTTGACGCGGCGAAGTTGAAGCGGATCTTGTCGCCGGAGGTTTTCTCGTAGGCGGTGGAGATTTCCTTGAGCGAGTCGGTGAGGCTCGCGGCGGCGAACACGGTGATTTCCGCGGCGAGGAGCCGCCCGGCGGCAAGCAGGGACAGCGCGAGTGTTGAAATACGGATGAATGGTTTCATGGGCGTGATGTGTTAGAAAGTGAGGGTGAGCTGGGTGTAGAACCAGTCCGCGCCGGTGGCGGCGGCGCCGACGGAGTCCTTGACGTAATCGCCGGTGAAGAAGTGGCCGTAGCCGATTTGGAGATTGGACCACGGAGTGACGGAGTAGTTGGCGTAGAGGTCCAGCTCGGAGCCTGCGTAGGCTCCGTGGCCGGGGTTGATGCCGTAGCCGTTGCCGCTGCGGCCGCCGCCGGATTCCGGATAGAAGAAATCGTTCGTGTCCGCGAGGATGAAGGTGAGGTAATCGGCGGCCAGGGTGAGGCCTTTGACGGGTTTGATGGAGAAGGTCAGCCTGGGGATGTGCATGTTGCGCGCTCCGGCGAGATCCATCAGGCCGTAGGGACGGTGCTGCGTGCCGAAGAGGTTTTCCAGGGTTTGCACCTTGCCGTCGGTGGCGTCTCCGTCGCCGGAGCCATGTTCGTAGCCAAGGCCGATCCGCGGGGTGCCCGTGACGTTTTTCCAGGTGTATCCGCCATCGAGGAAGACCGCGTAGGATTGCTGGTCGAGCCGGGTAGCCTGGGTTTTGTTATACACGCTGCCGAACTGATAGGCGATTTCCATGCTGTAGTCCCAGCCGTGGAAGGCGTCGGGATTGGATTTCCACAACGTGCCGAGGGTGTAGATGTCGCGCTGGGTGGAGGGTGATCCGGGGGTGCCGGGCGCCAGTGCGTCGGGTGCCTTGAAGCCGTAGTTTCTGGCGAGGAAATAGGCCTGCGTTTCCTGCCACGGCATGAGCTGTTTGGAGGAGGCGTAGATGCCGGAGAAATTGTCGTAGTCGTTGCTGACGTTGAAATTGCCGTCATCGACGAGCACGACGCGGCTGGTGAAGGCGTCCACCCAGCCGAAGGAGTTTTCCAGACGGAGTTTGATCGCTTCGAACGAGCGTCCGGTGTTGTTCCAGTCGCCCTTGCCCACGAAGCGTTGATCGCCGTAGGAAAGCTCCTGGCGGCCGATTCTGGCGGTGAGCGGGAATTCCGCGGCGTTTCCAATGGTTAGATATGCCTGGTGGAGGTCGAGGACGTCGTCCGCCTTGATGTCCTCGTGACCGGAGGCGTCGCGCGCCTCGATGAAACCGCCGATCCACGGGGCCTGATAGCCGACGTGGATTTTTTCCCGGAAATAGACGGCCTCGCGGCTTTCGGCGAGGCCGGAGATGAAGTCGGTGTTGGGCGTGACGCCGGCGTCGTCCTTGTTTTCAAAGCGCCCGCGGAGTTCCACGCCGATGTCCCACGGCTGGCTTTCCGGATAGGTGGAGTGAAGCAGGTTATTGAAAAACGGGACTTTCTTTTCCGCCGCGCCGGCGGTGTCGGGAAACGTGATGACGGCAACGGCCAGCGGTGCGAGGAGGTGTTTGATGTGGGTCATGGGTGTGGTGGTTGTGGTGGGCGGGGAGATTCAAATGGAGAAAAGTTCACCGGTGAGGCGGGTGTCGTAGCCGGGCAATTCGCCGATCATCTGGCGGTAGCGGCGGTCGCGCAGGACGCGGATGAGAGCCTGGATGCGCGGGTCGTGCTCCAGGTCCGCATGAAAGCAGAAATCCAGGTCTTCGGCTTGCAGTGGCAGGAAATTCAAGTGCGCCTCCATCGCCGGAAGTTTCACGCAGATGCCGGCCTCCGCCCAACCGGCGCGGACCGATTCCGCGACGGCGTGATGACTGCCGACGATGCGGCCGGGCGGGGTTTTGCCGTCTAGCAGGAGATCGAGGCGTTCGCGGGCGGTGGATCCGGGTTCCCTTACGGCCCACTGGCGGACCTGTTTGGAAAACGCTTTCACGGACCGCGCCCGGCTGGCGGCTGGAAGTGCCAGGCCGGATTCCCAGCGCGTCACCCGCAGCAGGCGGGCGTTCGCGCCCAGTTTCTCGCGGACGGATGCCGCGTTGAGATCCGGATTCCCGTCGGTGGACCGGTGGAGCGCCGCCACATGAATGGCGCGTTGTTTCGCGAGTTCCAGGGCGGCTCCTCCGCCGCGTGGAAATGCCAGCATCCGAAAGCCGGTTTCACGGGCGTATTCGCTGGCCAGAAGACCGATCGCCGGATCGCAAGTCGCTACGGTCAGCGTCATTTCCGGGACGGTGGAGCGCGATTGGTGGAGCACGCCATTCAGGGAGACTCCGTCTTGCGGAAACGGGTTCAATGACTGGGACTCGACCGGATAGAGCAGGTGCCTGCCGGATATTTCCGCTTTCCAATACCGGCACGGTTCCTGCCGGGGCCGCCATGCCCATGCGGGTTCGAGCGATGCCGGCGAGGAATTCCGTCCGAACAGTTCCTCTACCGAGCAACTGAGCACCCGCGCCAGTGACAGCGCCGCGGTCACGGATGGCGACAGGCGCTCGCTCTCGATCGCGCTGACCGCCGCCCGGGAAATTCCCGAGCGTTTGGCGAGCTCCGCCTGCGACCATTCACGGGCCAGCCGCTTGAGGAGGACCGTGTTGCGGGTGGGTTTGTCGATTGGCATGATCGTGTCTTTGTTAGTCAGTATCGTGTCGTTGCGGGGCGGCGCTCCGAGACAAAATGTGAAATATTCCGGAAGCAAGCGAATTGGTCCGCGAGGGAATGAGAATCATTCATTCCCGGGAATCGCGGATTTTTTCCTTAGCCGCCTGCCGCGTGATAGGCTACACCGGGCGCATGGATGAACTGACACGCGATCACGGAACGCAGCCGCTCGACGGCTTGCTGGCCCGCTGGAATATTACCAATCATGAATTGGTGGAGGTTTCCGAGGAGCAACTGAACCACAAGCAGGTGCAGAAGGCGCGCAAGGGCCGCCAGCTCACGCTGCACCTGATGCAGAAACTGATGCGGGCGCTCAACGAGACGATTCTGGTCAAGCTGCCGAAAGAGCAGCGGCCGGCGTTCGTGCCTTATTTGCACAAGCATTTGTTCAACTACGCGAAAGGCTACGACGCCGCGTGGGTGGACCCGAATGAAGAGCTGATGCCGAAGTGAGCGGTGGCGAGGCCAAGCGGACGATCGTCGGACAAGGCCTTGCCGGGACTTGTCTTGCGTGGATGTTGTGGAAACGCGGGGTGGATTTCGCCATCGTGGACCGCGGCGCGGGCGGAAGCTCGCGGATCGCGGCGGGGATGGTGAATCCGCTGACGGGGAAAAATTTCGAGCCGAGCTGGCGGATTGCGGAATTTTTGCCGGAGGCGTTGGAATTTTACGCGGAGGTGGAGGCGCGGATCGGCCGGAAGATCTGGCATTCGTTTCCCGTGCTGCGCCTTGCGGGAGCGGACAAGGAATGGCGCAAGATTCTCGCGAAGCTGCCCGCTCCGGATGTCGCGCCGTGGGTGGCGGGCGAAGTGGCCGCGCCGGAGGGCTGGGCCGGTGCGGTGGAGGTCCACGGCGGCGGGCGGCTGGATACGCGGGCGTTTCTGGATGGTTCGCGGGAGTTTTTTGAAAAGTCCGGGCATTTTCGGTTAGGCAGGGTCGCCATGGCGGGCGCGGCGCGTGAAATCCGCTGCGAGGGAGCGGCGGGATTGTTGGCCGGGCATTACGGGCCGCACCGCTGCGCAAAGGGCGAGATTCTGACGCTGCGCGCCGAGGGCTGGGACGAGGGGCGCATCCGCATCGGCGCGGGGGGCTGGCTGGTGCCGCTGGGCGGGGGGACTTTCAAGGCGGGCTCGACGTATGAGTGGAACGAGCTGGATGAACTGCCGACGGAAAAAGGGCGGCTGCGAGTGGAGGAAATCGCGGCCCGGCTGGGTGGCGGGGAATTTGACGTGATCGGCCACGATGCCGGGGTCCGGCCGATTTTACGCCGCAGCCAGCCGCTGATAGGCCCTGTGGAGGGCGGTGGCTGGATGTTCAACGCGCTGGGCTCGAAGGGCACGCTCTACGCGCCGGGGATGGCGGCCCGACTCGCCCGATGGTTGTTAGACGGCCGGGAACCCGAACCGGAGGTGGACTTCCGGGTGTTTCGCGAACAATCTCGCCCGTGATGATTTCCGCTGATCCGCTGTTTCCGCCGCGCCCGACCGCGTTGGCGCAGGAGATTCTCAAACCGATGATCCGGAAGGGAGATTTCGTCATCGATGCCACGGCGGGCAATGGGCATGACACGTTTTTTCTAGCGGAATGCGTGGGGGGAACGGGACGGGTGCTCGCCTTCGATGTGCAGGAGGCGGCGCTGGCATCCGCCCGGGTGAGGGTGGGGGAAATGGGATGGGTGGAGTTTTTCCACGAGTCCCATGTGAAGATGGGGGATCACGCGGCAGCCGGATCGGTGGCGGTGGTGATGTTCAATCTGGGCTATCTGCCGGGTGAGGACCATGAGCTGACCACGCAAACCGCGGAGACATTGGCGGCTTTGGAAGTCGCGGCGCGCCTGCTGAAACCGGGCGGCGTGCTGTCCGTGATCTGCTATCCCGGCCACCCGGCGGGAGCCGCGGAGGCGGTGGCGGTGGAAGACCGGATGACCGCTCTAACCGCCAGCGGCTGGCGGGTGGCGAGGTATGGGGCTATCGGGACGCGGAAGGCGGCGCCGTTTTTGTTGCTGGCGGGGAAATGGAAATGATCCGTCCGATCGGACGGGGCCGACCGATCCTCACTCGCTGGCCTTCACCTCCCCGAGCAACGCTTCCGCCGTCAGCTCGGCAAACGAGCCCGGCGCTCCCGCGTAGTGGATTTTCCGCTCGCCATCGAGGACATACACCAGTGGCTTGCTGCCGACGCGGTAGTCCCTCGCGAGCTTGTCCTCGGGATCGGAGAAATTGGTCCATGGCACGGTGCCGTCGGCCTGGAGTGCGCGGAGTTTTTCCACGGTGTCGTTGTTGACGCCGATGACGGCGAGCGGCCGGCCTTTGAATTTTGCTTCCATGGCGGTGGTGATTTCCACGACGCGCTTTGCGTCGGGGACATTGCTGTTCCAGAAAAGCAGGAGGATGACCTTGCCCTTGTTGGCCGCGAGCGAGAGCGGCCGGTTGCCGGAATCGACGCCGACGAGATCGGGGGCTACGCGGCCCTTGGTGAGGTGGGTGATGATGTAGATCTCGTCCTCGGCGAGCTTGGCCACGGTCACGCCATTGAGATCGACGTCGGAACTCTGGATGATCGCCTTGCGGAGGTAGGTCAGCCGCCGGCGCATGATCTCGCCATCGTCGCCCAGTGACTTGAGCTGCATGGCGGCACCGAGCGCGGCGACGCCCTGGATTTTTTGATCCGGATTGGCGGCTTCGATTTTCTCAAGGACCGCCAGCGAGCGCGGATCGGGGCTGTAAGCGAGGGCAGCGCAGATGGGGGTGAGGTCGGGGCTCTTGAGGTGGTGGGTCTCGATGGCCTGGCGGATGGCTTCGTTTTCCTTTGCGAAAACGAGGGTGGTGCCGCCGGTGCCGCCGGTGTCGTTGGGGGCGATGAGACCGGTGGTGGCACGGAGAAACCAGGTGGCGGGCTCCAGCGTCCATTTTTTGTCGAGCGATTGGCCGATGACGGCCCACATTTCCCGGGCGAAGGGCGTGACATCGGGACGGCTGCTCCAGACTTTGGCGCGTTCTTCCGGGGTGGTGGCGATGCGCATTTCCAACGCCCATTTGTCCATGGCGAGCTGATGGGTTTTCTGAATGCGCCGGGCGTCGGTCGTGCTGGCTCCGGCGTGGGTGACGACCAACAGGGATATCAGGATGATGAATTGGCTCAAGCGGTGCATGATGTTAGGAAAGGGAGATTCCGTCGATGAAAGCGGCGGCAGTCTCGCGTGCCTGGCGGTCTGCCGCAACCACGGACTCAAGGGTGGATGACGGCTGCACGGGGTGGGCGTCCATGGCGGCGGCGACGCATTGCCAGATGCCGGGGAAGGGGATTTGCCCGGCGCGGAAGGCATCCACGGCCACTTCATTGGCGGCATTGTAAACGGCGGGCAGGGTGCCGCCCGCCAGCCCGGCGCGGCGGGCGAGATCGATTGCGGGGAAATCTGCCGTGCGCGGGGCCTCGAACTCCAGTTTCGCCAGGGCGGGGAAATCCAGCGGGCGTAGTCCGCCTTTCACCCGGCGCGGCCAGGTGAGCGCGTATTGGATCGGGAAACACATGTCGGTCCGGCTGAGCTGGGCGAGGATCGAGCCGTCGGCGAACTCGACCATCGAGTGGATGATGCTCTGCGGATGGACGACGACATCGATCCGCTCCATGCCGATGCCGAACAGCCAGCGGGCCTCGATCATTTCCAGCCCTTTGTTGAAGAGCGTGGCGGAGTCGATGGTGATCTTCGGCCCCATATCCCACGTCGGGTGCTTGAGCGCCTGGGCGACGGTGACGCCGGCGATTTCCCCGGCGGGCAAGGTGCGGAACGGTCCGCCGGAAGCGGTTAGGATGAGCCGCGAGACCTCGGCCCCGCCGCCGCGGTGGCCGTCGAGGCATTGGAAAATCGCGTTGTGCTCGCTATCGACGGGCAGCAGTTTCACGCCGCGTTTGGTGGCTGCGGCGGTGATGATTTCCCCGGCCATGACGAGGATTTCCTTGGAGGCGATCGCCAGATCCTTGCCCGCCTCGATCGCGGCCAGCGCGGGATGCAGGCCGGCGGTGCCGACGATCGCGATGAGCACGACGTCCGCCGCCGCCAGGGTCGCGAGTTCCAGCAATCCTTCCGCGCCGAGGTGGATTTTCACACCGGCCGGCAGCAGGGCGCGGAGTTCGGATTCCCGGGTCGCGTCGTAAAGGGCCACATGCCGCGCGCCGGTTTCGCGGGCCTGCGCGGCGAGTTTTTCCACATTGCCGCAAGCGGCGAGGGCGATGATTTCGATTTCCTCCGGCAGCTCGCGGGCGACCTTGAGCGTGGAGCGGCCGATGGACCCGGTGGACCCTAACAACACAACCCGGCGTTTGCGTGGCGGGGCGGTCATGCGGCGGGAAGAAGCACCCATTTCAGATAGAAATACAGCGCGGGCGCGGTGAAACAGATGCTGTCGATGAGATCCAGCGAGCCGCCGATGCCGGGCAGCATTCTGCCGGAGTCCTTGGCGTTGATGGCGCGTTTGAGCACGCTTTCCGCGAGATCGCCGATCACGGCGAGCACCGAGAGCAGCACTCCGAGGAGGATGACGTGCTTCCATTCCTGGAAAAACGCGAGGTGTTCCGGAAACAACGCATACAGCCCGCAGCCCGCGAGTTGCGAGAAAAGCAGGGCTCCGCCGAATCCCTCCCAGGTTTTTCCGGGGCTCACGTGCGGGATCATCTTATGCCGCCCGATCATCGAGCCGGTGATGTAGGCGCCCATGTCCGTGAATTTCGTGACCGCCAGCAGCCACAACAGGAGAAACGCCCCCGAGTCGCCGACCAGGCCGGGAACCACATTCGCTCCCGGGGCGATGAAGGTGACGCGTGCCGCGAAATTGAAGAGAAACGCGATGTAAACGAAGCCCAGCAGATTCGCCGCCACCGCCAGCAGGGCCTCGATCCCGCGGATCGGATGGCGCAGTTGCAGGGTGAAGGGCACGGCGGCGGCGAGGAAAACGGCCAGCGCGTCGATGTCCTCCGGCACCGTGGTCCCGCCCTTCGCGAAATGCCAGTAGAGCCCGCCGCTGTAAACCGCCGCCAGCAGGATGCCGAAGCGCGGGAAGCATTTCACGCCCGCGGCTTTCAGCATTTGGAAATACTCGAAAGTGGCGATCATCGTCAGCGCGCCGATCAGGCCGAGCACTCCCCACGAGCGGTGGCTGATGAAAATCGCCGTGACCAGTCCCCACAGGAAGAGCGTACTGGCGCTGCGCCGGACGAAGACGAGTGCTTTGGATTGGGCTGGAGGCGTCGGGGTATCGGCCATTGTTGGCGGAATCCAAGACGGCCCCGGCGGGCGTGGCAACTCATTCCGGCAGTGGCCGCGCAACCTTTTTCCCGGATGGCGGTTGGATGGCCATGTGAGACCCTGATCGGGACTCGAAATTCCAACTGAAAACCAACGATGAAAACTACCAATCTAATCACACTCGGCATCGCGATCGGCACCTGCGGATTCGCAGCGGCCCAGGCGGAGCGTCCCGAACGCAAAGTCCCTCCCGAGATCATTCAGAAATACGACAAGGACGGCGACGGCAAACTTTCCGATGAAGAGCGGAAGGTGATTCGCGAGGAACGCAAGGCCGCCGGTGAAAAGCGCGAGGCGGAGATGCTCAAGAAATTCGACAAGGACGGTGACGGCAAGCTCTCCGACGAGGAGCGCAAGGCCGCGCGTGAGGAAGGCAAGGCTCTTCGGGAAAAGCACCATGCGGAAACTCTCAAGAAATTCGACAAGGATGGCGACGGCAAGCTCTCCGAGGAGGAGACCAAGGCGATGCGCGAGGAGCGGGCCGCCCACCGCAAGGCGCTGATCGAGAAATACGACGCCAATAAAAACGGCGTGCTCGATCCCGAGGAAAAGAAGGCCGCGCGCGATGCCGGAGAAAAACTGCCGATGGACGCGGACGGTCCGCACAAACGGCGCGGTCCCCGCGGACCTGAAGGCAAGGGCAAGGATGGTCCGCCACCCGCAGCCCCCGTCGAATAAGCGGACACCGGATTGACACCGGAAAATCATCTCCCGCAGGCTGGTTTCACCACCGGCCTGCGGGTTTTTTGTGCCCCCAGCATGGGCTCAGCCGGGGAGGAACAACCGCCCTGTAAGGAGCCGTAAGCAGGGTGGTGCGGGACCCGGGAGCAGCTACTCCCGGGGAGCCGATTCTGCGTTCTTTTTGGATTAGGGGATATGTGACCAGTATTGGGTTAAGATTCCG
>CAYXZE010000069.1:0-10394 GCA_964469395.1 uncultured Luteolibacter sp. | reverse complement strand
ATACGAGACGGAATACTGCGGATTCCGAGGAAGAGGTGGAAGCATCCCGGAGGCGATGAATACGAAGTCTACTTGGATTGGGATCAATACAAAAAGGACATTATGAAATGGGAGGGGAAGGAGATCAGAACCCAAATGTGGTCCACCGAAACCATTTTCCGTGGTGGTGCTCCCCGTGAGATCATTGCCGAGGTATGCAAGATATGGGATCGTCCAGAAAAGAAATAATACCGAACAAGGGTAACGCTTTTCCTGAAATCCGAGCTTGAACCCGCCGGTGCCTGCGATCTACGTTAGTCGAAGAAATCATATGCTCCCAAAGAACCAACAAGTCGTATCTCCAGACCAGTTCAATGAGTTGTTTCGAGAACAGGCGGTCATTGCAGAGTTTCCGACCGAGAACGAGGAATCCGAGTATGAGCGGAGGGATTCATTCCTCATCCACCTGATCCGCAACGAAGCCACAAAACTGTTTGGCCCCGAGTCCGATGAGTCACCGTTTGTGGGAGAGGACTGGTGGCCGGATCACACTCGCCACCTGGAGGTCACTCCTGACCATTGCACGCCGGAGTTCCTTGGCGGACTCCGGGCATTGTTAGCAGACGACTATCGAGACTACCGCATCCAGCTTTGCGTTTATGCGGATCATTCTGACGGAAATTCTTATATCGGATCGATGGCTCTTTCGGCAGATCGCGTCCTTATCGAACAGAATCTTCGGGATCTTCTTTACCCAGACAAAAACGACCAGCAAGCCGCGTCATCCAACCCCTAATAATCAGCCTTGTTTCGATGCTATCCCGTAGCTACAGTCTCACCCCCGTGAGTGACACTCGCCCTCGCTACTAGGGGTGGATGTGCTCTACGTTCGGCCTGCAAGATGACTTCTATGAAAGCGTTCTCCAAATTTGCAGTTTGAATTCGGGATTCCATCCCCACCGTGGATGAAGCTGGACGTTCGGCGGAAACATGCTTATGAAAATCATACTCTATTTGACCCTGTTCGTGCATTCTTTTGCATGTGGAGATCTTGTGCGCAAAGAAGAGCCAACTGTAGGCGACCCCTCAGAGAAGAATATCCTTTGGTTTCGCGATGGAGTAAAGATCATGACCGAATGCCCCCGGGCTGGCGCACGTTCCGTCTTGATTACGATTACTCCATTCGACCTAAAGGAAGGTCGGTTGGCCCTAACGCTATCGTTTACCGGGAATCATCTCAATCGGATTTCTAGCGGTCCAGCTTTGCAAGGAGTTGACTTTTTATTTGGGACCTTACTGGCGATGGCTCTCCAGATTTCATTCAAATTACCGATCAGAAAACTGAGAAGGTGGCGGAGGCATACACTATTACAAATGGAATCGTGGAGCCAATTCCTTCGGAAAAATTCAAGGATCGAAAAGGTTTTTTCGAAGACGATGATATGAAACGATACATTAAAATGAAGGAAGCCGAACACGTCGTGGGCGACAACGACGGATAAGCTCCCTCGTTCGCCTCGCTCTGCAAGTTCTGCGCCGCCGTGGCACCACATCAAACGTTAATCCCGACTAGCAACCACAAGCATTCCCCGCGACGCTCCTCTTCCGAGTCTTTGTAAATTCGCGAAGCGCATCCCGTATGGGCGAAGGCCATCCGCCAGCGCTTGAGGGTCAATGCATGTGCCGGTCATACCACGCGTCGGTCCGCTCCTGGCGGGCGTCGGCGCGGATTTCGTGGCGTTCATGACGTTTGGAAAGCGCGTCGTTGCGCTGGTCCAATCGTTGCTCCAATTGCTCGTTGCTCGCGCAGGAAGCGCAAAGGGCGGTAACGGCTAACAGAATGGCGGCGGTTGTGGTATTCATGGTTGGATGGTCCGGGGGTCGGTGGTTTGATGATGGGTGACTATGTGGAGATGATAATCGGGGAGCGCTCCCGGGAATGCCAAGCCCCAACTTGACGAGTTTCTTTTTCCCGCCGAGCCGGGACCCGGCGTTCCCGGGAGGGCGGTCATGCCAGGGTGATGATGAGGACGTCCCGCTCCCCTTTCAGGTGCGCTTTCCAGGAGGCCTTGGGGATGCGGGCGGCACCCGGACGATAGGCGTTGTGATCCCGGGAGAAATGGAGGTTCTCACCGTTCAGGTTGACGGAGACCGGGCCGCAGCCCCTGCCCATGATGTGATAGATCACTTCAACAGGCCTGCCGGCCAAGGTCATTTCAACCTTCAATCCATTCAACGCCGCCGGAATCACGGGATCCACCACCACGGACAAGCTCTCCTCACGCAGTCCGAGGAAGCAATGCATGATCAGCCGCATGCTGATGCCCGCGCCGCTGGAATAAACCCGCCAGCCGCCTTCCAAGGGGATTTCCCCGCTTTTCACTTTGGCATAGTCATCGAAGGCTTCGTAGCGATCGGAAAACGCGGCGTCCGAGCTGGAGTAATAACAGTTCGCCTGGCGCAGGGTGGCGGACGGCACGGTTTCACGAATGCCGATCGGGTTGATCCGGCTCAGCGCGTGGAAGAATCCATCCGCATCGCCGAAGCGGGCCAGGGCCTCGCAATAGCGCAGATGGGCATGGGTGTACATGATGCCGATCTCACGCCCGAAGAAGCTGGCGCTCTCGGCCCGCTGGAAAAACGTCTGCGGCCCGCCGTGATAGGCGATGGGACGGTCGAACAAATGCGCGCCATCCGGGCCTAGCAGGTGCTCGCGGATCAATGCGAAATGGTTTTCCGCCTGCGCGGGGGTGAGCATGTCGTTGATGATGGCGTGAATCATCGGCAGCACGCTGTAGGACAATCCCGTGTTGCCGTCCCGCGGGTGAAGCATGAAATCGGTTTTCCCGCCTTCGTGGAAATACGCGAGGCCCGCGATGACGCCGTCCACGATCAGGACGTGCCGGAACTCGCTCAGAATCCCGGCCGCCGCGGCGCGAAGTTCCTCCGCCCGGCCGGCTTTGCCCAGGTGTCCGAGGGCATCCGCCAGCGCGGTCAACGCCTGATAGTTGAGCGTCACGGTCCACGAACTGCACAGTTGCTCGCGCATGTCGGGCTTGGCCGGTTGCAGGGAGTCGTTCCAGTCGCCATGACCATACGCCGCGAGGCGGGTCCCGGCGATGACCCGGCGATCGATCAGGTCCAGGGCGCGCTCGACGTGCTGCCAGACGGTGGCCTTTTCCGCGGCATCATCGCCGTCGTGATGGAAAAACGGCAGGGTTTCCTCCAACAACCCGGCATCACCGGTGGCCGTTAGATATTGGGCGAGCGCGAGGACGGGCCAATAGACAATGTCCCCATGGGAGTCTCCCGGCCGGATGTTCCGCTCGCGGTCGAAGAACATGAACCACTGCGGCCAGTCGCCATCGGCATTCTGCTGGCGGAAGACCCGGCATAACAGATCGCGGATCGGCTCGAAACGACCGAGCGCCAACAGCAACTCGACCGGCCCCTGACAGACATCGCGGGTGCCCCAGCCGCCGCCGGAGTATTGTTCGAGACCGCGCGGCGAGAGGTAGTGAATGAGCGCGTTGTGGGCGAACCACGGGGAAATTTCCGCCACGCGGTCCGCGGCGTCCGCCAGCGGGCTGGTGCGGGGCGCGTGGATTTTCACGGCGTCTCCGATGGAATCCCAAAAGCCCTCCGCCTGCGCGACGGCGGACCCGACCAGGCGGCCCTCGATGACGAGCCCGGCCTTTTGACAAGGTGCCGTCACCAGACACAGGAAAGGTTGTCGGCGGGAAAGCCCGTCACCAAACAACAATTCGTCACCACCCGTTTTTTCAAGGATGGTTCCGCCCGACGGCGTGACGAGAAACCCGCCCTCCGGGAAACGGCGGCCCACATCGCTATCAGGAATGGCGCGGACAAAAATTCCGTCACCCTGCGTTTCCCAAACCACCGGGATTGACTGGCTGCCGTCATCACCATTCATGGCGACATGATGGGAAATCAAAAATCTAACAGCCCCCCCCTCCGGCACGGTGAGCGACAACCGCAGCTCATGCCGGTCATCCGGCGCGGAGGAAATCACTTCGATCACGCCGTCGCGGTGCTTGTATATCCAGCGGCAGGAGTCCGGTGCCATTTCAAATGCCGACGGCACGTCCAGCAGGTGCCAGGTGCCGTTGATTTCGACAAACACCCGCTGCCCATAACTGCGGAACAGCCCGAGGTAGGTGTGGCATGTTGAAAGGAAGCGGTTGATGCTCACATGCCCCTGCGTGACCATCGAGTGAAACACGCCGTTCATCCAGGCGGTGGACGTGAGCGCGGATTCATCGGGAATCCACGCTCCGCCGGAACGCAGAAGGTGCCCGTGAGGCCGGAGGACTTTCAGTTCCTTGGATTTGAGAACCACATGGCTCCGCCTGCCGGTGAAGAACGAGAGCAGCGCTCCGTCCTCGCGCTCGGCATGGCGGGAAGCTCCCGGGAAAAAGGCGGCGACAGAGGTTTCATCCAGCGGCAGCGACTCTAACAACGGAGCGCCGGAGAAAAGACTTCCGGCAGGCCGCCGACCATCCGTCGCGGACGGCCACCGGGGAGCGGACGCTTCCGGCAGGGCCAGCGCGGCTTCGATTTTCTCCGCATCGTCCGCGGTGGTGGCGGTTTGTTTGTCGGTTTCAAACCAGCCGAAAAACCCGCTGTTAGACCTCGCGCCCGGCTCCAGCACGACGGGCGCGTCCTGGATGGAAACCATCGAGTGCTCGTGCTGCAGCCGTTTCCCGGGAAGTCCCGACGTGAGGGCGACCGGTTCCCCGCCGGCGCGTGTGACGAGTCCGTGGATTTGCAGCGCGTCCGTGGCATACCCCACCCCGCGGCCCAGCGAACCGATCAGTGTCCACGGACAGCGCCCGCCCATCGACTGGTTCTGCCGTGAGGCGACCGCGCATCCTTGTTGCGGGTGCCCGAGCGGCGTGTGGTCCACATACTGGCTCACATAATACTCGTTGAGCCGGATCGCGCCGTAATGGGCGAGCGCGAGATCCTGGGTGTGGATGAGATCGCAAGTGACGGCGGAGCTGCCCGTATTTTCCAGCTCGACGTGCCAGAACCAGGCGCTCGCGGACTCCGCAAGCACCAGCCGCAGGCGGAATGCCAGATCCCCCCATTTGCCCATGGCGAACAAGCCGCGCTCATCCGCCTGATAGGACGCCGGACTGCCCGGACCTAACAACGGGATGACTCCCCCGCCCTCTCCGAGGCGGCGCAGATGAATGTTTGCCAACCCGCCCTCCGCCTCGTTTCCCAACGAGAGATTGAGCATGATGTCCCCATGATCCATGCGCCGGATGGAACCGTTGGCGTTGAACTCGATGCGGAGCCCGGAAGGACTGACAACTTGGGTTGCTGTGTTCATGGTGTTGGAAAAAACGATGGGTTTGAAGTGACGGAGATTGATCTAACAAAATGGCGGACGGCGCGCGAAACCTGCCCAAGGAGGGGCGATATCCGATCGCCCGGTCCATGAGAAGACCATGGAAAGCGCGTTGCTCGACTCATTTGGCATTTCATGGGCACGGCGGACGGATTCCGCCGCTCCTTGTTTTCATCAACCAAGCCGCATGAGTTCGATCCGGTGGCTGGCACCGGGATTCCGCGGCGAGGGACCGGCCACGAGCATCACGCGGTTCGCGGTCAGTTCGTGCCTGGACAGCCAGTTCGCGGCGAAGTCCCGCCAGTCGTCCGGCTCTTCGGCGAGATCGACCGCGTGCACGCCATAGGAAAAGGCGAGGCCCTGGCAGACGGCGGGATCGCCGCTAGGGGCCACGATCCACACGGACGGCTTGCTGCGCGAGATGGCGCGCGCGGTGTTTCCGGATTGCGTGGGGGCGAGCACGATGTCACATGGCACGGTCTCGAGCGCGTGCTCGACCACCAGGGCCATGCGGTTCTTGCCGATCATGGCCGCCGGATCCTGCACGAACTCCCGCTTCGAGGCCAGGCTCGCCCGGGGACGACTCGATTCGGTAAAGGCGGCGATCTTCGCCAGCATGGTCACCGCTTCCTCGGGAAATTTGCCCATCGCGGACTCGCCGGAAAGCATCACGCAATCGGTGCCGTCGAGAATCGCGTTCGCCACGTCGGTCGTCTCGGCGCGCGTGGGCAGGCGGCTCGTAATCATGGACTCCAGCATCTGGGTGGCGGTGATGACCGGTTTTCCTGCCAGATTCGCTTTCGCGATGAGCTGTTTCTGCGTGTGGGCGATTTCCTCGATCGGCACTTCCACGCCGAGATCGCCACGCGCGACCATGATGCCGTCGGAAACCGCCAGAATTTCATCGTAACGCGCCAGCGCGTCGGAGCGTTCGATTTTCGCGATGATGAACGGCACGCGCCCGATTTTCGCCGCCGCCGCGCGCACCGCCTCGATGTCGGCCGGTCCCTCGACGAACGACTGGCTCACCGCGTCCACCCCCGCGCCGAGGGCGAACTCCAAACACGCGTGATCGTGCTCGGTGAACGCGCCGATGCCGAGGTCGATCCCCGGCAGGTTCAGCCCCTTGCGCGAACGCAGCTCGCCACCGACGGCGACCACGCATTCCACGTCATTTCCCGTGACCTTATCGACGATGAGCTGCACGAGACCGTCATTGAGGAAAAGCCGGTTTCCCGGTTTCACCACGCGCGGCAGTGGCTCGAAGCTCATCGAGACGCGGCGCGCATCACCGACGATGTCTTCATTGGTGAGCGTGAAACGATCGCCCGGCACGAGGAGGATCGGCTCGGGCGCGATTTTACCGAGCCGCATCTTCGGTCCCGGCAGATCGGCCATGATGGCCACGCGCCGACCCGTCGCGCGCTCGGCATCGCGGATGCGCCGGACGAGATCCGCGTGGTGCGAAAATTCGCCGTGGGAGAAATTGAGTCGCGCGACGTTCAGCCCGGCGCGGATGAGCCGCTCGAGCATTTCAGGGGATTCCGATGCCGGGCCGATGGTGGCGACGATTTTGGTTTTGTGGTTGGGAAGTGCGGTATTCATGGGGAAAATTAAAGAAGGCCCTCGATCGGCAGCCAGCTCAGAACGCGGACTTTGGTCCGCTTCCAAAGGCTCGTCTCCGGTTCGGAGGTGAAACGCGCCTGCCGGTCGCCCTCGCGCGCCACCCAGATCAGGCGGTTGCCGTCGAGTTCGAGGCGGTAAGCATTGCGGCCGAGATTGCGTTCGAGCGTCGCGGGCATTTGCGCGACCAGCTCCGGGATGTCGAACATCACCCCCATCTCGGTGTTCAGCTTGCTGGAGCGCGGATCGAGGTTGTAGGAGCCGATGAAGCCCTTCCGGCGGTCGAAGGAAAAAGTCTTCGCATGCAGGCTCGCGCTGCTGGATCCCGCCGTGGAACCGCGCAGACCGCCCGACCGCGACTTCCGCGCCGCGCTGGCGGTGGGCTTCATTTCATAAAGCTCGATCCCCGCCTCTAACAACGGCTTGCGGTAACGCTGGTATCCGGCGTGGACCGGAACCCCGTCCGTGGACGCGAGGGAATTGGTAATCACGACCACGCGGACGCCGCGCCGGCGCACTCTGGCGAGAAGCGCGACGCCCTCTTTTCCCGGCACGAAATAAGGTGAAACGAGAAACAGCTCGCGCTCCGTGGCATCGACCGCCTCGCGGAGTTTCGGGGCCAGGTGGGTATCGGCGGTGGATTCCAGCACCTTGTCGGGATGGTCGGACAAGATCGAGGCGCGGCCCCAGGACCAGGCAACCCTGCGGTTTCTGAATTGCCGGGCAAATTCGCTGTTCCGCACGCTTTCCGCATAGGTGGAACCCTTCGCGGTCGCGTCGTTTTCCCGGAGCGCGGCCCGCATGGCGGCGAACTCTTCCGGCGTCGCGTGCTTTCGAGAAAGAAGGGAAATCGGAATCGCCGCCCGGTGATTCCAATAAAGATCAAACGCGCTGGCCGTTTCCTTCACCACCGGCCCGATCACCGCCACGTCGAGATCCGCGAAGTTCGCGGCCGCGCTGGCATCGAAATATTCGTCGCCGATATTGCGACCGCCGACGATCGCCACCTGGCCGTCGGCGATGAAGGACTTGTTGTGCATCCGCCGGTTGATGCGGCTGAATTCGGCGAGCATGCCGAGCATCCGCGGCGAACGCAGGGCCACCGGATTGAACATCCGCACCTCGATGTTCGGATGGCTGTCGATGGCGAGCAGGACCTCGTCGGAAGGCATCGTGCCGAGATCATCCAGTAACAAGCGCACCCGCACTCCGCGGTCGGCGGCGCGGAACAGGCGCTCCACGAGAACCTTGCCGGCCTGATCCTTTTTCCAGATATAATACTGCACGTCGAGACTGCGCTGTGCGGCATCCGCCAGCACCAACCGGGCGGCAACGGCGTCCAGCCCGTCCGCCAGCGCGTGCAAACCGGATTTCCCCGGATGCGCCGCCACGCGGGGCTGAATCGCCGCGGCCAATGGCGTGCGCGAGGTGTCCTTCAGCGAAGTGGATGGGATGCGCTCGCCTTTTGGCAGTCCGGCGCACGCGCCGAGTAAAAGCGCGATCAGCCCGCCGGCGCATTGTTTCCAAGGATGGTGACGGTGAACGGGCATAAGTCGTCTCGAAGGTTGCTGGTTTACCGGATGAGCCGAGGGCATGGAGTCTTGAAAATGGCGATCATCATGCACGAGTCATCCACGGACGGAGGCTGGCCCATGCAAATCCATTTGGCCAGCCAATCGTTCATCAATGAGGGCGGCTTCCGGCGGATTTTTTTTAACCGAATCCTGAAAATTCCAAATCCAGCATCCCCTTGAAAAACTCTTCATCCGTGTCCATCCGGGAAATCCGTGGTTGAGAACTCTTCAGCCTCGCCCCGGCCCGCTCGCGGAACAATAAACGCTTGGCGGGCCGGAGGATTTGAGAGAAGCAGGTCCGATGCAAATCCACCAAATCCTGCTTCCCCTGTTGGGTCTGGCACTGACCGGTTGCGCGAATTTCCGCAACCTCGCCAAGGACTTGAAAATCCTCGATGAGGGCTATCAAGTCCGGGGGATCATCGAAAATGCAGCGGATTTCAAGGGCCCGGTGCGGGTTTCGATTGTGGAGTGGAACCGGCAGACCCGGCAGGTTTACTCCGGTGACCAGATCGACCTCGTGACCGGCGGAGCCTTTACTTTTTCCGTCACCAATCCGCAAAACCAGTATCTGGGAGCCTTCGCCGACGCCAATGGCAATCACCGCATGGATCCCGGCGAGGCGTCCTGGATCTATCAGGCGGAAACCGGCGAGGCGGCTCCCCTGCCCTTCACCGGCGGAAAACGCAAACTCGGGGTGCGCGGACGGCTCGCGGAAAACAATGATTCACCTCCGGGTCTCAGGCAGGCGGTGGATCGCGCCTTGGCGGGGCGCGGCGTCGGGCAGTTCATCACCCGCCGCGGCGTGCGGTTTTCCATTGGTGAAACCGCCGATCTGAACGAGCCGCGTTTCCAAGCCACGCGGGGCGAGGAAGGACTGTGGACGCCCGCCACCCTCGCCATCACCCACGGTTTCGGCATCTATTTCAGGGAACCCTACGACCCGGACCGGATTCCCGTGCTGTTCATCCACGGCGCCGGCGGCTCGCCGCAGGATTGGCGGATGGCAATGGAGAAGCTGGACCGCAAGCGCTATCAGGCATGGTTCTATTTCTATCCATCCGGCATGCGTTTGAACGACGCCGCCGCGGCGCTCAACACGGGTGTCGGGGATTTGCACTCCCGCTATCATTTCCCCCGCCTCGACGTGGTCGCCCACAGCATGGGCGGACTCGTCGCCCGGAAATTCATCCTGAAGAACGCGCTTGATGAAAAGAACGACTACATCAAGACCTTCATCACCTTTTCCACCCCGTGGGACGGCCATGAAGCCGCCGCCATGGGCGTGAAATGGGCCCCCTCGGTCGTGCCGTCCTGGCATGACATGAAACAAGGCTCGCCATTTCTGAACCACCTCTTCAATCAACGGCTGAAAGGCAAAGTCTCCTACCACCTTTTCCACAGCCACCGCGCCAAATACTCCCCGTTCCTGCCGAAGGAAAACGACGGCAGCATCAGCGTCGCCAGCGAGCGCCGCCCGGAAGCCCTCGCCGAAGCCCGCAGCGAGCAGGGATACAACGAGGACCATGTTTCCATCCTCACCTCCCGCGCCGCATTGAAACGCGCGCGGGAAATCCTGGATGCGGCGAAGTAAGAAATGCCCGGATGCCAATGAACCGAGCAAAGCGCTTCCCATCGCCCCCCCATGGCCGGACGAATCGGACACCGCCAACTTAAGGAGTGCGGACACTCCTGTCCACACAGCCCATGAAAAGCCAATGACCCGAGCAAAGCGCTTCCCATCGGCACCCCATGGACGGGGCGATCGGATATCGCCCCTCCTTGATGCGGCATCGCCAACTTAAGGAGTGCGGACACTCCTGTCCGCACAGCCCATGAAA
>CAYXZE010000068.1:4194-10534 GCA_964469395.1 uncultured Luteolibacter sp. | reverse complement strand
TGAGGAATCCCTCGACCTTGGCCGGGTGGCAGTGGTCGGTGTGGAGGGCGATGAGGACGTTGTGTTTTTCCGCGAGGAGGTGGCAGGCCTCGGCCAGCACGATGGCGCCGAATGCGGCGTCTTTCACGGAGGAACCGGAGGCAAACTCGCCGCCGCCGGTGGAAATCTGGATGATGCCGTCTGACTTGGCTTCGGAAAAGGCCCGGAGCGCACCGTTGATGGTGGGCAGCGAGGTGACGTTGATGGCGGGGTAGGCGTAGCCGCCTTTTTGGGCGGCGTCCAACATGGCGCGATATTGCGCGGGAGTTGCGATAGGCATGGCGGGGGCTTGATTAGACAAGGGTGGGGGGAGGGACAAGTCATTATTGGCTCAATGGGTGGCTTGTTGCTTGCCAAGCCGCCGCCGTCCCGATTGCTTACGGGAATCCCGATGAGTGTGTCCGATACGATTGTCTGCAAGCCAACGCCTTGGTTTCTCCTCCGCGCGGTCGTGATGCTGCTGATGTTCGGGGTGTTCTCGGTGTTGTTTTACATCGACGGGTCCACGGGATACCGGAAGAAAAACGAGAGTTATTACCTGCAGAAGACCTTTCAGACGGCGAGCGAGGAGTTTTCGAAAATGAATTCCAGCGGCACTCTCACGGCGGAGGAGTGGCGGCGGCACGCGGAGCGGCAGACCGTGGACTTTCCGGAAGATCGCTCGGTGTTGCCCGCGCACATTCAGTTGCCGATGCCCTGGCCGGAAATCCTGCGCGACCATGACCGCATGAAGCGCACGCAGGCGAACCACCTGTGGCAGGAATACAGCAGGGAGCACCAGATGAATTCGATTACCGAGCATCCCTTCACCGCCGGGCAAATCCGCGAGCAATGGGTGGTGTTCGGTTTCTGCACCGTGCTGGCGGTGACCGCGGCCTTTTTCCTGCTACGCACCCTCCGGCGCTCGATTTCCGCGGATGCGGAGGCCGTCACCACGCAGCAGGGCAGGCGGATCCCCTACACGGATCTGAAAACCCTGGACCTGCGGAAATGGGAAACCAAGGGACTCGCCTTGATTTCCTACGACGGCGAGTCGGGGCGGGGGACCATCCGCATCGACGGTCTGACCTACGGCGGTTTCAAAAAGGAAAACGACGAGCCCGCCGAGCGTCTGCTGCGGCAAATCCGCGCGCGTTTTTCCGGTGAAATCATCGAATATGCCGCCATCACCGACGGATCTTCCAAGGACGGGGAATCCACGCCCGCCTGAATCATTTTTCCGCTGTCCGCGCTTTTCCGCTTCCGAGACGTTTTCGAGGTTGCCAAGACGGGTCAGCAAGCGATAACCACCTCCAACGCCAACTCCAACAACAGCAATTTATGTCAGACAAAAGTATCGAAGCCCGTGTAAAGGACATCATCGTCGACCAACTTGGCGTCAACGCTGATCAAGTCACCACTGAAGCCAAATTCGTCGAAGACCTCGGCGCCGACTCGCTCGACACCGTCGAACTCGTCATGGCGTTTGAAGAAGAATTCGACATCGAAGTGCCGGACGAGGAAGCCGAAAAGCTTCAGGCTGTCGGTGACGTGGTCGCTTACATCACCAGCCAACAGGCCTGATTCCGGTAGGCGGACGCTTTGCGAAAGGGCGGGCTCCTCAACAGGTGTCCGCCTTTTCCTTTTCGTTTGCGCCACACCCGAACCGGGTGACTATCATCCGCCCATGCATTCTTCTGACGATATCCATTACGCGCTGGAAACGACCAAGGTGCTGCGTGAGCCGGACCGCCGGATCGAAACTTTCGGCGAGACGCGTTTCGAGTTCCAGCTCATCAGCGAGCTGATGGACCGCACCGGAGAAGTCCGGATCCGCACCGGGGAAGTCGAGGCCATGCGCCCGAGGATTTTACGCCCCACGGCTTACAACGAAGTGCAGCTTGAGGGCTTCGATCCATCCGCCAGAGTCCGTTTCGACAAGCTGGTCGAGAAACTCCGCGCCGAGGGCAAGGACCTTGCGTTCCTGCAATACGGTTTTCAGTTCAAGCGCGGGAACGTTCACGAGGAGATCATTCACGACAGCCTGGACGCCGTCCGCGAGCGGGTGATGGATGACATCCGCCGCACCGGCAATCCCTCGCGCGCCATCATTGAAGGCGTGGACGATGCCTGGGAGATTTCCATCCTCAAATTTTCCTTTGAAATGATCCTCCGCTCCCATGAAATCAACGCGTTCGATTTCAAACGCCGCGGACTCATTTGAAACCCTCTGATTTCGCCCGATGAGCCTTTGGACGGTTTTCAAGCTTTTCGCCGCCTTGTGCGTGCTGGCCGTCATGGCTTTCACCGGCATGCTCGCCTATCACATCGCGGTCAGGCCGTTGGGCGGGGGTTTCGAGAAAATCATCCCGAATCCCACGGAAGTCACCGGGAAAAAGCCCGATGCCGAATTCGCGAAAATGCTCGATTCGGTGGAACTGCCCGAGATCGACCCCGGTGAAAAGGCATTTCAAAAAGCCCGCGAGCTGCTGGCCCTCGGCAAAATCGACGAGGCTCGTGAAAAGCTGGGCTCCATCGTGATCGCCTATCCGTCGTCATCGTCCGCGCCGATCGCCCGCCGGATCGTCGGCGAGATGAATCTCGATGAACTCCTCTCCACCGCCCGCATGGAGAATAAAAAATCCCACATCGTCAAACGCGGGAATTCCTTCCTCGGCATCGCCGGAGAACACAAGACCACCCTGGACATGATCATGTATCTCAACGGCATGATGGAGTTGAAAAACATCCAGCCCGGCGAGGAACTCATCGTGATGCCGCTGGAATTGCGCCTCCTCATCGAGCCGCAGCGCAAAGCCCTGTCGGTCTGGGAGGGCGGCCGCTTCATCCGGGAATATCCCGTCATCCACCTCGGCGTCAGCGGCAAGCTGCCTGCCGGAAAAACCAAGATCAGCTCGAAGTCCGCGGAGCTCGACGGTCATGCGGTCGCGCCGCAATCCAAGAACTACCGCGCCGCAGCGAAAACCATCCAGATCGCCAAGCCCGCCCTGCTGATTCGCGGCGGCGGGGAATCCACCGAAGAAGCCCCGCGCGGAATCATCCTGAACTCCCACGACATGGAGGAGATCAGCCTGCTTACGCGCGTGGGGAATGAGGTGGAGATTCGATGAGGGGTGTCCCAACCGAAACTAAGCGGCATTCGGCTTCACCTGATTCCGGATGATCTCGCCTTTTTCCCGCTCTGTTTTCCGGAACTCGTATTGAAGTTGCAAGCGCATCCAGAGTCCCGCTTCGATCCCGAAAAACTGGCTGAGCCGGATGTCGTTTTCCGGCGTGCAGCGGCGTTTGCCGTTTTTCATTTCCGAAAGGTGGGATTCAGGAATCCCGGAAGCCTCGGCAATTTCCCGCTGGGACTTGCCGCTGTCCTCGATGCTCTCTTTGAGAGTCTCCGCGAAGTAATTCTGGAGGGGGCGCAAGGTTTTCATAGTCAATGATAGTCAGTGATTTGGACATCGTGGGCGTTGCCATTTTTCCATTGGAAGATGATGCGCCACTGTTGGTTGATGCGGATGCTGTGAAAGCCCTTCAAATTCCCCGCAAGCGCTTCCAGGCGATTTCCGGCGGGAATTCTCAATTGGCTGATGTCGGTGGATTCGTGGATCTGGATGAGTTTTCGTTCCGCCCGGTCCTGGATTTCCATAGGAAATTTCCGGCAGTGTTCACCGTTGAAAATTGCTGAGGACTCTTTGTCGCCGAAGCTCACGATCACCCGATCAAATTATCAAAATTGAGAAACGTGTCAATGTCGAGTTTTCTCGGAATTGAGAATTTCGAGTCATTCCCGCCATCTCCGGACTTGCATCTTGCCTCCTGAATCCCGAACCTCGCACCTCTTCACCATGCAGCTCCTCGAATTCGAAAAACCCGCCGCCGAACTCGAACGTGAACTCGAGAAACTCCGCACCAAGTCCGCGTCTCAAAACATCGACATGTCCACTGAGATTTCCACCATGGAATCCAAGCTCGCCGAGACCCGCGCGGAGATCTATAAGAACCTAACTCCGTGGCAGCGGGTTCAGATCGCCCGTCACACGAGCCGTCCGTTCATGCTCGACTACGTTTCACTTGCGTTCACGGATTTCTGCGAACTCCACGGGGATCGCCACATCGGTGACGACGCGTCGATGCCCGGCGGCTTCGCCCGCATCGGGAATCAGCGCGTGGTGGTCATCGGCCATCAGAAAGGCCGGGACACCAAGGAAAACCTCAAGCGCAACTTCGGCAGCGCCCATCCGGAAGGCTACCGCAAGGCCCTCCGTTTGATGAAAATCGCCGAGAAATTCGGCCTGCCGGTGATCACGATGATCGACACGCCCGGCGCGTTCCCCGGCATCGGTGCCGAAGAACGCAACATCGCCGAAGCCATCGCCTTCAACCTGCGGGAAATGATGCTGCTCAAGGTGCCGGTCATCGCCGTGGTCCTCGGTGAGGGCGGCTCCGGCGGCGCGCTCGGGATCGGCGTGGCCGACCGGGTGATCATGATGGAAAACGCCTACTACTCGGTCATCAGCCCGGAAGGCTGCGCCGCGATTCTCTGGAAGCACCGCAAGCACGCGCCGGAAGCGGCGGAAGCCATGAAGCTGGTCGCGCCGGACCTCATGAAGCTCGGCCTCATCGACGACGTCATCGGCGAGCCGACCGGCGGCGCCCACCACGACCACGAGGCGACCGCCGCCGCGTTCCAGGCCAAGGTGCTCGGCCACATCGAGCAATTGTTAGCCCTGCCGACCGAGCAGCTCCTCAACGAGCGCTACGACAAGTTCCGCAGCTTCGGCGAGTGGCAGGGAAAATGAGTTCCAATCAACTTCTAATTTCTAACTTCCAACTTTCACTTCTTCCCGAATGACACGCAAACTACGCATGGGCATGGTCGGCGGCGGACGTGGTGCCTTCATCGGCGCCGTCCACCGCATGGCGGCAAATCTCGACGGCAAGATCGAACTCGTCGCCGGTTGTTTTTCCTCGGACGCCGGGAAATCCAAACTCTCCGGCGAGGATCTTTTCCTCGATCCGTCGCGGGTTTACACTTCCTACGAGGAGATGGCGAAGGCCGAAGGCGCGCTGCCGCCGGGCGAGCGCATCGACTTCGTGAGCATCGTCACCCGCAACGACCTCCATTACCCGGTCGCCAAGGCGTTTCTGGAAGCCGGCATCCACGTGGTTTGTGAAAAGCCGCTGGCGTTCTCGCTGGCGGAAGGGAAGGAACTCAAGAAAGCCGTGGACAAGTCCGGCCTCGTCTTCGCCCTGACCCACAACTACACTGGCTATCCGATGGTCAAGGAAGCCCGCGCGATGGTGAAGGCCGGCAAGCTCGGCCGCATTCTCAAGATCGTCGCCGAGTATCCGCA
Organism: uncultured Luteolibacter sp.; assembly: GCA_964469395.1. GTDB lineage: Bacteria > Verrucomicrobiota > Verrucomicrobiia > Verrucomicrobiales > Akkermansiaceae > Luteolibacter. The sequence continues at coordinate 5,147 of CAYXZE010000068.1, read as the reverse complement.
GGGTTACGCGCTGGCCTCGCTCAAGACGAAGAACGAAGGTGGCGAGATTTCGAGCTGGCGCATGGATCCGAGCGTGGCGGGGATTTCCTGCTGCATCGGCGACATCGGTTCGCACGCGGAAAACCTCGCCCGCTACATCACCGGCCTCGAGCTGGAGGAAATCGCGGCCGACCTCAACAGCTTCATCCCCGGCGGAACTCTCGATGACGACGGCAGCATGCTGGTCCGTTACGAAGGCGGCGCGCGCGGCGTGCTCTACGCCTCGCAGATTTCCGCCGGTGAGGAAAACAACCTCAACATCCGCGTTTACGGCACCGAGGCGTCGATCGAGTGGCATCAGGAGCATCCGAACGAGCTCATCGTGAAATTCGCCGATTCCCCGCGCCAGACCTGGCGCCGCGGCAACAGCTACAACGGCCCGGAAGCCGCGAAATACACGCGTCTTCCTTTCGGCCACCCGGAAGCGTTCATCGAAGCCTTCGCCAACGTCTATCTGGCCGCCGCCGAGGCGATTTCCGATCACCTCGCCGGCACCTATCCGCGCGCGGAAGGCTATGATTTCCCGACCATCGATGATGGTGTGGAAGGCATGGCGTTTATCGAAGCCGCCGTGGCGTCTTCGAAAGCGAACGCCGCCTGGCAGCCGGTGCACGGCCAATAAGGAGGGTCGATCTTTGGTCGACCTGTCGATGGAGTGAGAAAGAACAGAGCTTCGCTCTTTCTTTTTTTCTCCTCCTCATCGGCTTCGCGGACCGAAGTTCCGCGCTCCTTAAGGTTGACCGGGTTGACTGGGTTGAGGGTTTCTTAGCGGGTCAGCCCTCTAACGATGGCCGCCACATTGTGGCGGAACATTTCCTCGTAGCTCAATCCGCCCGTCCCATCCGCGATCAACGGCTCGCCGAGGCGGATGCCGGTGTCGTTGGTGAGGGTTTTCAGGATTTTGGGATTGGATT
>CAYXZE010000068.1:0-4094 GCA_964469395.1 uncultured Luteolibacter sp. | reverse complement strand
CCGAGGCGGATGCCGGTGTCGTTGGTGAGGGTTTTCAGGATTTTGGGATTGGATTCCTTTTCCGGGAAAATCGCGGCGACGCGGTTGTTTTTCAAATCGGCGATCAGTTTCGCGAGTTCGGCGGGAGCCGGCATTTGCTCGCGGTTCATGCCCTGCACCGGATGGGAAGTGAAGCCGAAGTCCTTGCAGAAATAATTGAACGCCGCGTGGGCGGTGGCGAGGTGGCGCTTGTCGCGCGGGATTTTTGAAATCTCGCGCTTCGTCCATTTTTCCAACGCATCGAGCTGCTTCCGGTAAGCGTCCGCGTTTTTTCTGAACAGGTCCGCATGTTCCGGGGATTTCGCCGTCAATGCCTCGGCGACGATGCCCGTCGCCCGCCGGAAGCAGTCGATCGAGTGCCACCAGTGGGGATCGAGAGCATGCCCGTGCTCGTGATTGTGTTCGTGATCCTGGCAGACATGGGCGTCTTCATGGATGGCGGGCAAGGTCGCGCCGACCTCGATCAAGGTCGCCTTGTTGGCGATGATGGCCTTGAGTTTCGGCAAATAGCCCTCCAATCCCATTCCCGCGACGAGATAGAGAGCGGCCCCTTCCGCTTGCTTGAGATCGTCGGGCTTCGGCTCGAAATGATGCGGATCGCCTTTCGGACCGATCAAATCGACCACCTCCACTTTTTCCCCGCCCACCTGCCGCGCGAGATCGCCGAGCAAGGGATGCAGGACCGCGATTTTGAGATCAGCGGCGGAAAGGGGCAGGAGACCAAGGATCGCGGTGATGAGGAATGGGCGAAACATGGAGGCACGCTGGCGAGAACTTTGAGTTTTTGCAAGTGGATTGCATTAATAAGTGATCACACCTAGCGCAGGCACGCGTTGAAATTCATCCGTGTTGTTCGTGACCACGCTCATGCCGTGGGTCACCGCAGTGGCGGCGATCCACATGTCGTTGGTTCCGATGAGCTGGCCTTTGGCGGCCAAGGCCCGGTAGATTTCCCCGTATTGCCAGGCAATTTCCTTGGTCCAAGGCAGGATTGGATAGGGACGGCAGAGCAGCTCCCAGTCAGATCGCGGGGCGGCGGACTTACCACAGGCCAGTTCACCCGCCACCGTGAAGGTGATGAAAAGCGTCTCTTGGGGATGATTCGCGAGGAACAGGTCAGCCCGTCCCGGTCCCCCGCGCCGCGCTTCCCGCTCGGCGGTGATGATGAAATTTGTATCCAAAATCAGGCCCATGGATCATCAGGGATGGAATCGTGTTTCGCGGCTTCCTCCACGGAATCGAGGTATTTTTCGCTGACTCCGCTTCCCCCATTTTGGAAATATCCCCTCAGCATTTGGCCGTTCAAAGGGGCATCCACCAGCACCGCCCGGCGCACGACCTCTGTGAACGATTCGCCTCCACGTTTGGCCAGGCGGAGTTTTTCGTAAGCATCCAATTCAAGTGTAATCGTCTTGGTTGGCATGCACGAAAAATACACGAAATCGTGATTTCGTCAATGGTTTCACTTGAATACCGCCAGCACCGCGCGGTGGTCGGAGGCGGTGTCCCAGCCGGAATCATCGATGATTTTCGCAGCGTGGAAGTCCGTTTCCCCGCGAAGGGCGCGGCTTATCATGATGTAGTCGATGCGGGAATAGAGATCGTGCAGCGCCCAGTGGTAAGTCCAGGTGTCGCCGCGGGAATCTTTGGCGGGGATGGCGGTCAGGGAAGCGGGGGAGTGTTGATTTCCGGTGATCGTTTTGATGGGCGGAGTGGCGCGGGTGTCGTTCAAGTCGCCATAGACCACGATGCGGGCGTTTGGGCTGGTTTTTAAAATGGTGTCGATGTGGCGGCGGAGGAGTCGCGCTTCGTTGAGGCGGATGGTTTCCTGGTTGCCTTGCTCGCTGTCGCGCTTGGATTTCAAATGGGTGCCGAGAAAGCGGTAGGACTTGCCGTGAGCTTGGACGGTGGCGTCGAGAATCCCGCGGTTGATGGCGAAGGTCCGGCCTGCGTGGCGGTATTCCGTTTCAGCGGGTTTGGCGGTGGAAATGATGGGGAACCGCGAGAGCAATCCCAAGTGGCGGACGGGATCCGAGCCGCCGGTGAAGTGGGAGTGGGGGAGATCGAGTCCGGCGGATTTGAGCCGTGCTTGGATTTCCGCGAGATCTCCGGCCTCGCCGATTTCGCAAAGGCCGATGATGTCCGGGGCGTGGCGGGCGAGGAGTGCCACGACAGCTTGCTTTTCGCTCTCGGGCTTGGGGATGCTTTTGACGGTTTTTCCGCCGGTTTCGCGATCCATCGTCAGCCAGTTCTCGACGTTGTAAGTGATGAAACGAAGTTCGCCGGACGAACGGCTTGCGGGGATCGCCGGTGGAGGCGGAGCGGCGGTTTCATCAAAGATCGGCGGATTCCGCTCCGGTGCTTTCGTCGGCGAGCTGACAGGCGCTCTGGTGCCGGTCGTTTTCCAATCCGGCGTGCCCTTTTTCTCACAAGCGGTGAGGGCGGACAGGACAAGCGTAAAGAAAAGCGCCCCAAGAAATCCCGGGGCGTCATTTCCATTCAAGCTGCCCGGAAGGCGCATGAAACTCAGGATTCGCGGGGCTCCTTGCCGGGGACTTCCTTCACGCGGGCTTCGGTCTCGGAGCGGGTGATTTCGTGCTCGAACTCTTCCTTCGCTTTCTTGAATTCACCCATGCTCTTGCCGATTCCGCGGGCGAGTTCCGGCAATTTCTTGGCTCCGAAGAGCAACAGGATCACGACGAAGATCATGATCATTTCTGGCATTCCAATAGGTCCCATGGTGGTAGTGGTGTGGTTGAGGGAAGTGTAGTCCCGGAAAACGCGCTTGCAACGCATTTACCGGGAAACGGGTAATGAGGTGGATGAAACGGAGAAAAGCGCGGGAAACTTACTCCAAATTCGAGCGGGGGTTCAATGACACACCGGGCACGAATTCAGCGACGTGAAAAAGTCATTGCCTTTGTCGTCCACCAAGATGAATGCCGGGAAGTTTTCCACCGTGATTTTCCACACCGCTTCCATGCCGAGTTCGGGAAATGCGACGACTTCCTGCGAGCGGATGTGTTCCTGTGCGAGCAACGCCGCCGGGCCGCCGGCGGAGCCGAGATAGAAGCCGCCGTGTTTTTGGCAGGCGTCGGTGACTTGTTTCGAGCGGTTACCCTTGGCCAGCATGACCATTGAGCCGCCGCTGGCTTGGAACGCATCCACATAGCCATCCATCCGCCCGGCGGTGGTCGGGCCGAACGAGCCGGAAGGCAGACCGGCCGGGGTCTTGGCCGGACCGGCGTAGTAAACCGGGTATTTCTTGAAATAATCGGGAAGCTCGCCGGTGTCGTCGAGGATCTCCTTGAGCTTCGCGTGGGCGATGTCGCGGGCGACGATGATGGTGCCGGTGAGTGCCAACGCGGTGGTGACGGGATATTTGGCGAGGGTTTTCAGGGTTTCCTCCATCCCCAGATCGAGGTCGATCGGGACGCCTTTGAATTTCCAATCGCGGAATTTTTCCGGGATGAAACGACCGGGATTTTTTTCGAGCTTTTCGAGGAAAATGCCGTCCTTGGTGATCTTCGCCTTGGCCTGGCGGTCCGCCGAGCAGGAAACGCCGATGCCGACCGGGCACGACGCGCCGTGACGGGGCAGGCGGATGACGCGGACGTCGAGCGCGAAATACTTGCCGCCGAACTGCGCGCCGATCCCGATTTCGCGGGCCACCGCGAGCAGTTCCTTTTCCAGCTCGATGTCGCGGAATGCCTGTCCGTGTTCGTTTCCGGAGGTCGGGAGTTCGTCGTAATAGCGGGTGGACGCGAGCTTCACCGTCTTGAGGCAGGTTTCCGCCGAGGTGCCGCCGATGACGAACGCGAGGTGATAGGGCGGGCACGCGGCGGTGCCGAGCGAGGCCATTTTCTCGCGGCAGAATTCCTTGAGCCGCTTGGGATTGAGCAGGGCCTTGGTTTCCTGATAGAGGAAGGTTTTGTTCGCCGAGCCGCCGCCCTTGCTGACGAAGAGGAATTTGTAGGCATCGCCTTCCGTGGCGTAGAGATCGATCTGCGCGGGCAGGTTGGTCTTGGTGTTGACCTCGTCATACATCGTCAGCG
>CAYXZE010000067.1:0-10630 GCA_964469395.1 uncultured Luteolibacter sp. | reverse complement strand
GTAATTTCCGCAGCCGCAGGGCGTTTGAAATCACGGAGACCGACGAGAGCGACATCGCCGCGCCTGCGAGGATCGGACTGAGCAGGGTGCCGGTGATCGGATAGAGCACTCCGGCGGCAATCGGAATGCCCGCCGCGTTGTAGATGAAGGCGAAGAACAGGTTCTGGCGGATGTTGCGCATCACACCCCGGCTCAGGCGGACGGCCCGGGCGATGCCGCGCAGGTCACCTTTTACCAGGGTGATGCCCGCGCTTTGCATGGCGACATCGGTGCCGGTGCCCATGGCGATGCCGACATCCGCTTCGCTGAGGGCGGGCGCGTCGTTGATGCCATCGCCCGCCATGGCGGGGTGCCTGCCTTCCTTGCGGAGTTTCCGGACATGGGCGGCTTTGCCGGCCGGATCGACCTCCGCCTCCACGTCGGTAATGCCCAGCGGTGCGGCCACCGCAGCGGCGGTGCGGCGGTTGTCGCCAGTGAGCATGACGATTCGGAGACCGAGCTCCTGCAGTTCCCGGATGGCATGCGGCGTCGTGTCTTTGATCGGGTCAGCGATTGTCAGAAGACCGGCGACCGCACCATCCACAGCGACAAAGACGGCCGTTTTGCCTTGGTCTTGAAACGCGGCGGCGGAAGGTTCCAGCCCGTCCAAGCCACGGATGTTTTGAGCGCGCAGGAAATCCGCTTTCCCGACAAGCACGGACCGTCCAGCGACCTGTCCGGTCACGCCACCTCCGGTCACGGAGTGGAAATCATTCACCGCCAAAAGCGCGATGTCCTGTTTTCCCGCGCCGCGCACGATGGCTGCGGCCAGCGGGTGCTCGCTGTGTTGTTCGAGAGACGCGGCGAGTTCCAGGACCTCGTCAGATCCAAATCCAACGGCGGGAATCACGTCGGCCAAGTCCGGCCTGCCTTCGGTCAGCGTTCCGGTCTTATCGACGACGAGCGTGTCGATTTTTCCGAGTCGTTCGAGTGCTTCGGCGTTTTTCACCAGCACACCTTCCCCCGCGCCGCGTCCCACGCCGACCATGATCGACATCGGTGTGGCCAATCCGAGCGCGCAAGGGCAGGCAATGATCAGCACGGCCACCGCATTGACCAGGGCATGGGCGAGTTTTGGTTCCGGGCCGAGCCACATCCACAGGACGAAGGTGAGGATGGAAACCGCCAGCACCGTCGGCACGAAGAACGAGGAGACCTTGTCGGCGAGTCCTTGGATCGGCGCGCGGCTGCGCTGGGCTTGCGCCACCATGTCCACGATTTGACCTAACAGCGTGTCATTCCCCACCCGTTCCGCGCTCATCACGAAGCTGCCGGTTCCGTTCACCGTGCCTCCAGTGATCTTGTCGCCGGAGGTTTTTTCCATAGGCATCGGCTCGCCGGTGATCATCGACTCATCCACGCTGGAACGACCATCCAGCACCACTCCGTCCACGGGCACCTTGTCGCCGGGCACGACGCGGAGTTTGTCGCCGACCTTCACCTCATCGAGCGGGATCTCGCGGTCGCCGTTGGTTTCCACCAGCCTTGCGACAGGCGGAGCGAGGTTCAACAAGGCCTTGATCGCGCTGCCTGTGCGGCTTCGGGCGCGGAGTTCAAGCACCTGGCCCAACAATACCAGCACCACAATCACCGCCGCGGCCTCGAAATACACCGGGACGTTGCCATGATGGCTCATCGTATGCGGAAACACGCCGGGGGCGAGCATCGCTACCGCGCTGAACATGAAGGCCGCGCCCACGCCGATGGCGATGAGCGTGAACATGTTGAGGTTGCCTGTCAGTAACGAGCGCCAACCTCGCCGGAAGAACGGCCATGCGGCCCAGCCGACCACCGGGATCGACAGGACAAACTGTGTCCAGCGCGAGGCCTCGCCATCCGCCCAGGAGGACCACGAGGGAACCAGATGGGCCATCGCGAGGAAAAATACCGGCAGGGTGAGTGCGGTGGAGATTCGGAACCGCCTCGTCATGTCCCGGAGTTCCGCGTTGTCGTCCTCGTCGTCCGTTTCCTCGCCGCGCCATGCCGGGTTTCGCTCCAGCGCCATGCCGCACACCGGGCAGTCACCGGGTTTGTCCGATTCCACGCCGGGACACATCGGGCAGAAGTATTTCGCGGTGGCGGAAGGGGTCACGTCGGCGTGGTGCCCGTGGTGATCGTGATCATGATGGGCATGGCACGCGTGGGTTTCTTCAGCAGCAGGACCCGGGGCATGCTTACCGCTGCAGCAGGCAGGCTTTGCCGCCGGAACGGACTCGCCCTTGCCTCCGCAACAGGAGGGTGATCTCGACGGTTTCTCGTGATGGGTGGAGTTCATGGCTTTGCAGCAGGAGGGTGTTTCGGATGTCTTCATACGCCCGGGCAAACGCGAGAGGCACGGGAGCATTACACGCTATTTTCAATCTGGCATTTTGTCTGGGCTTTACGAGACCGTATTTGGGGTTTCAAACTTAGCGTATGAGTCGTCTCGAAAATGCCCTGATCGAGAATCTCCACACCTTCACCGCCTTCGCCCGTAGCCGCATCGGTAATCCTCATCTGGCGGAGGACGTGGTTCAGGAAAGTCTTGTGAAGGCCCTCAAATCGGCGAATCACCCGACCGGTGACGAGGACACCGTCACGTGGTTTTATCGAATTTTGCGGCATTCCATCATCGATCTTTACCGTCGCGATGCAGCGAGAAAGAGAGCATTGGAAAAGTTCGAGAGTGAATTGCCCGAATCGCCCGATGCGGATGATCAAAAGGTTCTTTGCCAATGCTTCAAGCGACTGCTGCCAGCTATTCCGGAAAACTACCGCGAACTGATCCAGCGCATCGATCTCGATGGCGAGGATACCGCGCGAACTGCGGAGGATCTTGGCTTGACAAGAAACAATCTCACCGTCCGGCTACACCGTGCTAGAAAGCATCTTCGCGAGGAGCTGTTGCGGAACTGCCTGTCTTGCGCCAAGCACGGCTGCCTCGACTGCACATGCGGGGAAAACAAATCGCCCGGCGATTGAGGTCGCCGGGCGAGGATTGCAAGTTGGTGACATGCCGGTCAGTGCCTGCAGATGTAGCCTTTTCCACGAGGGCCGACATAATGCATGGACTTGTGCTCGACCTTGCGTTCCACCTTGGGCGCATCCGATACCTTGATTGGCGATGCTGTGAATCTCGTGCCCTTGCCGGGAGGCGAGGCGGATGCCGAGGCGGCGAATGCGATTGTCAATGCGGCGGTCAACAGGGCTGCGATGCTTTTTGTTTTCATAATATGGGTTGTGGGTTTGGGCGGCGTTCCCGTTGGGAGGGTTTCCCGAAGGACCTTGAACACCGCCTTCATCAGGTCATACACCTGCCCTTGCACAAACCCTTGGGAAAAATCCGATTCTTTTTCTAATGAATAGACCCGAAAAAAAGCCGTCTCCGGAATTTCCCGGCGACGGCTGGCTGGAAGGCGCTGGTAATTGGGTTTACTCGATCAAAGGAACGATGAACATGCACTCCTTGCCTTCGGCATTGACGATGGTCACTTTGGTGCTGATGCCTCCTTTTCCTGGAGGGCCGGTGCGCTTGACGGTGAATTTCTTATCACAGGAAGCGCAGTGGACTGTTCCGCCATCGTGGCAAAGTTTTTCCGCTTCCTGGTCGTCCGCGGCTTCCTTGACCGTGACCGACTCGCACTCCTTGCATACGAGAGCGTAGCGGCTTCCCTTCTTGATTTTCTGGATTTCCTCTTGTGTTGAGGCTTTCTTGAACGTGCCAAGGCCTTTGCCCGGAGGCGCGGCAATGGCGGAGGTAGCAAAGCCAACGGCGGTTGCCGCGAGTAGCAGGATTTTTAACGTCGTTTTCATAGGTGTTGTTTGATAGTGTGCCGCAAGTTGGATTCAAAGCCGAATGCCTAACCCTAACGTGCGGTCTTCGTGTAAAACACCGGGCGGATGGCAAACCCTCACGGTTTCGGTGACTCTGCGACGAAATGTTTCAAGCACGTGCCGATGTGGACTCGCCCATGCGAAAAGCATTACTAAATCCGTTTCGCCACATCGCTGTGGAACAGTGTAATGCCATCATACGTCGCCGGGAGCGGACTTCCTCAGATGAAGCGCGTGTGAGGCGAGCCATACGGCAGCGTAATAATCAGGCTTCTTCTGGAATGTTTCCATGCATAGCGGACAGCACAGGGCATACATCCGGTCCTCATGAAGAAGCCGGGAATACCCGCTGAAGCCACGGGCAGGCTTGCCGCAGACTACGCAGAAGTCCTCGGAAGATTCGGAGGTGATGGGATCGCTCATGGAGTGTTGGGTTTTCGCGCTAAGTATAAAATCGACCGGACAACCACTCGATCCGGTTTGAAATTCATTCTCGCAGGCCCTTGAGTTGATCCTTGAGAATTTGCCGTGCGCGGTAGATGCGGGTTTCCACCGCCTTGGTCGAGCAGCCGAGGATGCCTGCGATGTCCGCATATCCCAGATCCTCATGCACAAACAAGGTCAGTGCTTCACGCAGATCCAGAGGCAATGCCAGAACTGCGCGATTCACAATGTCCGCGATCTCATTGCCTACGGCCGTCCCATCGGGAGCGCGAGATGGATCAGCGGGCTCGGGAAAGGTGGCATTGCCGCTTGCATCGGAATCATCCATTGACACCGTCGGATGGCGGCGGATCCAGCGGGCGTGGTTGCGCCCGAGATTCGCCGCAATCGCGAAAAGCCACGTGCTGAATGTGCCGGAAGGCTTGTAGCGTCCGCGCGCCTGATAGAGTCTGACGAATGTTTCCTGGGCCAGATCTTCCGCGACATCGCGGCGTCCGGTCATGCGGTAAAGAAACGAGATCACGCGGTCACCCCAGCGACGCATCAGGATGTCGAGCGCCTCGTCCTCGCCTTTGGCAAGGCGCGTCATGAGTTCGGAATCCGTGACATCCATGGTTTGAAGGGAATGATCGGATCAGTGTTGCGAATGCTGGCCGCCAGTGGAGCCCAGCGCGGCGGGAAGCACAGCCTTGAGATATCGTTCGGCTTGCTCTTCGTTCAATAGTTCGGCGGTCTGGTAGAGATGCTCCAACATCTTCATCTTGCATTCGCCCCGGACCCGTTCGTATTCGGCTATGGCTTTCTGAAGTTCGGTGTCCGTGGAGCGGCTCTTCAATGCGACCGCTTCAAGACGTGCGCGGCTGTCGTCGATGCGGCGGCACATTTCCTCGCACACCGGGCGATAAGAGTCGTGCAGCTCTGCGACTTTGGAAAACTGTGCGTCGGACAGTGCCAGTTCGGTTTTCAGCCAAGCGAGTTCGGGCAAATGGTCCAGCAAGGTGTTGCTGTTGGAGGTGGTGCAATGCTTGCGGGTGATGCCGAAGGCGGCAAATCCCGCAATCAGAGCCAGGATCAGAATGACGAGCGGCTTCTTCATCAGCGTGTGGTTTGAACGAAGGGGCTGATCGACTGCACATAGGTAGAATCATCGGAGACAGCGGACTTGCCGGGCATCACGCCCAAAAGAACGCCGGCCAGCACAGCCGCCGCACAAGTGGCGGCTGCAACCGGGGGCAAGGCGAAGCTCTCGAACAAGCGGCTGAAAAATCGCCGGAATGCAGGCTTCCAGCCAGTTGCTTCCGAGGTCTCGATGCGCAACCATACTTCCCTGCGGAAGCTTGTTGGCAGGCTTAAACCCGGATCGCTCGCTTTGAGCAGTTGATCCAATTCTGAGTCTTTCATGGCGGTGGATGGGGTTGGTATTTGTGACGGATTGCAACGTCTTCCTGTAGGTGGAACACCGAACCCGGAGTAAACCCTTGGGGAAAATGCCCGGCGACCTTTGCCGCCGGGCATTTTCGGGCCAGCAGGCCCGGTTGCACTGCTGGCTGGTAATTTCCTCACTATCCAGCAGCTAGACCGGAACGAACCATTCCTTTTCCAGGAGGGCCGGATCGTTTGAGGGCCTTGTGCTGTCCGGATGACGTGGTGCCACCTTGGGCTGTGGGTTTGTGTGATCGGTCACCAATCGGTCCTTTGCCCGGAGGAGATGCGGACAATGTCCCGGCGAGGATGATCGAGAATGCGGATACAATCGCAGTCAGTTTACTTGTTGTTTTCATGGATTTTGTTCTTTCGTTTTCTTTTGGCTGCCTGCCCCCCACCGGAAATCCCGATGGAACCAAGGGCAGACGAGAGGGTTACTGGTGACTTCACTCGTCACAGGTGCAGGCGTATTCCGGATTGCTGCATCCGGCGCATGTGCTGAGGTCGAGCTTGATCCGGAAGTTCTTGGGCTTGGCGTCGGCACCGGACTTCACCTGGACGACGACAGTGTAGTGTTCGCCCGCGGGAAGCGGGGCTTTGGAAACCAATAGGTCGCCCTTCTTTTCGAACTCCAGCTTGACCTTGCCGCTGGGGGCTTCGGCCGTAGCGGTGACGGCCTGATCAGCAGTGGGCTGAGCTTTCATTTCAGCATCATAAAAGGCGATGCTGATGGTCCGGTCCTTCTCAACGAAGAATTCGGCTTTCTGTTTTTCCACTTCCAGCAGGCGACCTTTGCGGGGGCCTGCCTTGATGGTGGCATCGGCGAGGGCGCTTCCGGTGAAGGCAAGCAACAGGGTGGCAGTTAGGATACGACGTATGGTTTTCATGGTTCGACTGTGGTTTGGTTTCTTGGTTTGGTTTTTCTCTCTAACCACTCGTAAAGCAGGGGCACCACGAGCAGAGTGAGGAAAGTGGAAGTGACGATGCCGCCGATCACGACGGTGGCGATGGGACGCTGGACTTCGGCTCCCGCTCCCGTGGCGATGGCCATGGGTAGGAAACCCAGCGAAGCGACAAGGGCGGTCATCAGCTTGGGGCGAAGGCGGGTCAGGGTTCCTTCGACCACGGCATCCCGGAGTGATTTACCTTCCTCGCGGAGTTGGTTGATGAAGGAAATGAGCATGATTCCGTTGAGCACCGCGATACCACTCAGCGCGATGAATCCAACAGCGGCGGAGATCGTGAACGGCATGGAGCGCAACCACAGCGCGAAGATGCCGCCGGTGACGGCAAGCGGCACACAGAGGAAAATGAGCGCGGCTTGGCGGAGTGAATTGAAGCTGAGGAAAATCAGCACGAAGATGAGTGCCAATGCCAGCGGCACCACAATCGTGAGACGTTGTTTGGCCTCCATCAGGTTCTTGAACTGGCCGCCGAACTCGAAGTAGTAGCCGTTGGGAAATTTGACCTTTTCATGGAGGGCTTTGGTTGCCTCGGCGACAAAACCCGCTGTGTCCCTGTCTCGGACGTTGATCAGCACAGAGACGCGGCGTTGGGTATCTTCCCGGGCGATTTGGTTCACCTGCTCGACGAGCTTCACTTTGGCGATCTGGCCCAGTGCGAGCATCATTCCATCCTCGGTGCCGAGCGGCAGCCGTTCCATGGCAGCGAGATCCGCCCGGCGGTCTTCGGCCAAGCGGACGATGATAGGAGTGCGTTGGTTTCCTTCGATCATGATGCCGGCCTCACCACCGGCCAGCGCGGTTTCGATAAGGCGGTTGAGGTCGTCCGCGTGGACGTTGAATTTCTGCATCGCCTGGCGGTCGGGCTGGATCTCGATCATGGGCACCTTGCCGATGGAATCGAACTCGGTTTCCTCGCCTCCACGAATGCCGTTGAGCACGGTGCGAACTTCACCGGCGAGCCGTTCGAGTTCATCGTAGTTCTCTCCGTAGATCTTGCACATCAAGTCGGCGCGGGCACCGGCCATGATTTCGTTGAAACGCATTTGGATCGGCTGGGAGAGTAGCACGTTCTGTCCGGGCACCTGTTCAAGCAGGCGTCGGCGCATGAGGTCACCCAGGTCTTCCTTGCTGATGGTTTTGCCATCAATTTTCCGCCATTTCTCCTTGGGATGGAGCATGAGGTAGGTGTCGGAAACATTCGGCCCCATGGGATCGGAGGCGATTTCCGCCGTGCCGATGCGCGAGAAGATGTCGCGGATTTCGGGAAAATCACGCCGCAAGATTTGCTCGGAATGTTTCTGTAAGTCCACGGACGCGGTGAGTCCCGCACTGCTGCTGCGAATGAGCTGCACGGTGAAGTCGCCTTCATCAAGCTGGGGGATGAACTCGGAGCCAAGTCTTGAGAAGATGACGAGAGAAAGACCGAAAAGACCGAACATCGGCAGAATGACCAACCAGCGAAAGCGCAGGCCGAAGTTCAGCAGTGGCGAATAAATACGCTTGGTGAGAGTGATGAGCCAGTTGTCCTTTTCACGGATGTTGCCACCCAACAGATAGGAGCACAGCACCGGCATCAGTGTAAGAGCGAGAATCAGGGAACCGCCAAGCGCGAGCATGACAACCACCGCCATGGGTTTGAACATTTTGCCCTCGATGCCCTGGAGCGCTAGGATGGGCAGATAGACAACGGTGATGATAAGCACCCCGAAGAACATCGGATTGGCCACTTCCTTGGCGGAACGCAGAACTTCCCGAGTGCGCTCTTCAGCGGTGAGCCGCCGGCCCAGGGCATGCTGTCGTTCTCCCAAGTGACGCACGATGTTTTCAACCATCACCACCGCACCGTCGATGATCAGGCCGAAGTCCACGGCACCGAGGCTCATCAGGTTTCCTGATAGACCCATTTCGACCATGCCGATCATGGCGAAAAGCATGGAAAGCGGAATGACCAAGGCGACGATGAATGCGGCGCGGATGTTGCCAAGAAGGAGGAAGAGCACCACGACCACAAGAATCGCACCCTCGAAGAGGTTTTTCTCCACCGTGTGAATGGTGCGGTTGACGAGATCGCTCCGGTCATAAAGCGCCTTGATGCTGACGCCGACGGGTAGCTTTTCCTGAATCTGCTCAAGCTTCGCGCGAACGGATTGGGCGACAAGCCGGGTATTGTCCCCGGCAAGCATGATAGAGGCACCCACGAGGGCTTCTTCGCCTTCGTGAGTACTGGCACCAGTGCGGTAAGATGATCCAATGCCGACGCTGGCCACTTCGCTCACCAGAATAGGGCGTACACCTGCGCCGAACTTCAATGGAAGGCGGGCGATTTCATCAGCCGTCGTCACGCGTGTTGGGGCGCGAACGATGAGCTGTTCGCCGCCGATCTCGACGTAGCCACCTCCGGCATTGAGGGTGTTTTGGCTGACGATCTCAGCGAGTTTGTCGAGTGATAGACCGGCTGCGGCGAGCTTGGATGGATCGGGCTGGATGACGAGTTGTCGCTCGTAGCCGCCGCTGGTATTGACCTCGGCGACACCGGGCGTTCCGCGAAGCAGGGGTTTGACCGTGTATTCCTGGATCTGGCGCAGTGCCATGAGCTGTTGCTCGCGGGTGGCAGGCTTGTCCTTGGCGTCGGGCGTGTAATCGAGGCTGTAATAGAAGATTTCACCCAGACCTGTGGCGATGGGGGCGAGTTTCGGTGAGAGTCCCTCCGGAAGATCATCGAGCACGCCTTGCAATCGTTCTGTGACCAACTGGCGGGTTCGGTAAAGATCCACGCCGTCCTTGAAAGTCATGGTGACTTGGGAGAGTCCGAACTTGGAGAGCGAGCGCAGCTCCACCATGTCAGGCAGCCCGGCCATTTCACTTTCGATGGGGAATGTGACCAGTTTTTCGACTTCCTCAGGAGCAAGCGCCGGCACAGCGGTGTTGATCTGAACCTGGGGGTTGGTGATGTCGGGAACCGCGTCGATGGGCAGCCGCAACATTGCCCAGATCCCAACACCCACGAGAACGAGGGTGGCGAGCAACACCGCCACGCGTTGCCGCATGACGAAATCCAATAGATGATTCAGCATGATCGGTTAGTGTCCACAGGTGCAGGCTTTTCCTCCACGGAGCACTTGAAGCTCCGCCATCCACAGCGACATGACGGGCGTCGTCACAATCTGGTCGCCCGCGTATAGGCCGTCGGTGATTTCCACGAACTTGTCATCCGTGACTCCCGTTTTCACCGGAGTGCGGACGTAGAAATCTCCGTTGACCGCGTAAACAAACGAACCCTCTGCGGTCTTGAGCAAAGCTGCTGCGGGAACGACCGCCACCTCGTCACCGGCTGGCTGGCGAAGCACGGCCTTGAGTGGTTGTCCCACCGTGAGTTTCTCCGCAGTGGTGATGGTGATTTCGGAGTCACCCATGACGCCCAGCGGGTTGGCTTCGATCTTCTCGACGATGCCTTTGAACGTGGTATCGCCATGCAGCTCCACTTCAATGCCCTCGCGAATGGCTTTGGCCTGTTCGGGTGTAACCCAGCCGGTCGCAGTGTTCTGGGTTTCAGCGGAAACATTGAGGGTGATTGCCGATGCAATCTTCATCTCACCGACGTCCTCAATTTTCAGACCGATCGCCTTGCTCATTTCCTCCGTGAGTGAAAGCCCCTGGCCTTTCTTGAATTGGGCTCCATTTTCCGGAGTCGGCGCGGGTGGTTTTTCGGCGGCACCTCTTGATTCGAGGCACGACGTGTTGAGTGTGGCGATGGTGATTGCTCCGAGGAGCGCGATGACTGTTGAAAGTTTCATGTCAGTAAAATCCATTGGTTATTTGTTAGCGGGGGCAGATGTGCCCACGAGTTGTTCGAGTTCGAGCGAGGCGCGGAGCACTTCAAGGCGGGTGGCGTTGATGGCTTCCGTGGCTTCGAGATACTTGTCTTGCATTTCAAGATAGGTGCT
>CAYXZE010000066.1:0-10737 GCA_964469395.1 uncultured Luteolibacter sp. | reverse complement strand
TGGAACCCCTGATTTTTCAAGGCTTCCGCAGGATCGGGAACAATCTGGGAACAATGATTTCCACCTAACAAAAAGTCCCGGTGCTTTTCAGCCTCGGGACTCTTTAATACTCAACGGAAAGTGCTCGAAAGAGGACTCGAACCTCCACAGGTTTCCCTACTAGATCCTTAGTCTAGCGCGTCTACCAATTCCGCCATCCGAGCATTACCGGTTGGGTGGGCGCACTTGGTATGACCGGACCCGGGATTTGGCAAGAGAATCTTTACAAAAAATTACGCAAAGCCCCGGACGCCCGCTTGGGGCTTGGCTTCATCGCCGCCAAACGAAAGCATGAGGCCGTCAATTTGCCCCATGGAATCCATTCGCGCCGAGTCAGTCGTCAAATCCTTCGGAAGCACCCGCGCCCTCGACGGCATCACGCTCCGGGTCGAGCCCGGCGAGTTGTTTTTCCTGCTCGGGGCCTCGGGATGCGGGAAAACCACCCTGCTCCGCTGCATCGCCGGCTTGGAAACTCCCGACCGCGGGGCGATTTTCTTCGGCGACCGCGATGTCACGAAAATGCCGCCGCACAAGCGCGAGGCGGCGATGGTGTTCCAAAGCTACGCGCTGTGGCCGCATCTTACGGTCGGCCGGAACATCGCGTTCGGGCTGGAGGAGCGGCGCGTGCCGAAGCCGGAGATCAATCGCCGCGTGGCGGAGGCGCTCGAACGCGTCCAACTCCCGGGCTACGGCGACCGCTCGATCGACCAGATGTCCGGCGGCCAGCAGCAACGCGTCTCGCTCGCCCGCGCCCTGGTCGTGAAGCCGAAGTGCCTGCTGCTCGACGAACCCCTCTCCAACCTCGACGCCCAGCTCCGCGTGGAAATGCGCCGCGAGATCCGCCGGATCGTGAAGGAAAACGGACTCACCGCGATTTACGTCACCCACGATCAGGAGGAAGCCCTGGCGATGGCCGGCCGTCTGGCGGTGATGCATCGCGGAAAAGTCGCGCAGATCGGCGCACCGGAAGAAATTTACCGCACGCCGCGCAGCGCCTTTGTCGCGAACTTCATCGGCGAGACGAATCTAATCACCGGCGAGGTCATCGAGACCCGCGACGGTCTCACCCGGGTGAAAACCGCCGTCGGCATCCTAACAGGCCGCGCGACCGACCCGAACGGCCCGCCCGCCCCCGGCGAAACGGTGGAGCTGTCCATCCGCCCGGAAGCCTGGCGTCTGCATCAGGAAAGCGGCGAAAACGAAATCACCGGCCACATCGTGGATCGCAGCTACCTGGGCCAGCGCATCCAGTATTGGATCGAAACCACGGCGGGCCGCCAGCAGGTGGTGGAAATGAACCCGCACCGCATCCATGCGCCGGGCGGCGAAAAAATCGTCCTGCACGCCCGCCACGATGACGTCGTCGTTTTGAACCCCGGATGAAAACTCGCGCCTGCATCATCTTCGGACTGTTGGCATGGATCGTGGCCCTGCCCATGGTCCTGCGCCGCCATTCCGCCACGACGAGTCCGCAGCACGCCGATGACCGCCTCATCATCCTCAGCCCGCACAACGAGTCCATCCGTCAGGAAATCGGTGAGGCGTTCGCGGCGCATTGGGAAAACACCACCGGGCGTTCGCTTTATATCGACTGGCGCACGCCGGGCGGGACTTCGGAAATCCGCATGGTGCTGGATGCCGCGTTCAAGGCGGCGGCGGAAACCGGACGCGAGGGCATCGACGTGGACCTGTTCTTCGGCGGTGGCGAACCGGATTTCTCAAACCAGGCCAAACAAGGCCGTTTGGTGCCGCTGCGGGTGTTCGATACCCATCCCGAACTGTTCGCGGACAACGGCCCGATTCCCGCCAGCTTCACCGGCGAGCGCTACTATCCGCCGGATCATGTCTGGGTGGCCACCTGCATGTCGCAGTTCGGCATCTGTTATAATCCCGCGGTCCTCCAGCGGCTCGGACTCCCCCGCCCCGCCGCGTGGAGCGATCTGGGAGACCCGCGCTATGCCGGATCGCTCGCGCTTTCCGATCCCACCAAGAGCGGTTCGGTGGCCCGCGCTTTCGAGCTGTTAGCCCAGGGAGAAATGCAGCGGGCGCTCGCCAAGCCCGGCGCGGATCGCGCGGCGGCATTGGACGCCGGCTGGGCGGACGGCCTGCGCCTGATCCAGCGGCTTTCGGCCAACGCCCGTTATTTCACCGACAGCGCGTCGAAAGTCCCGCAGGAAGTCGGCCAGGGCAATGCCGCCGCCGGAATGTGCATCGACTTCTACGGCCGCTCGTATGCCGAAGAACTCACCACGAAATCCGGCGATCCCCGCCTCGTCTGGATCGCCCCGCGCGGCGGCACGACCTTGAGCGGCGATCCGGTGGCGGTGCTCAAGGGCGCGCCGCATCCCGCCATCGCGCAGGAGTTCGTGGAATTCTGCCTCGGTCCGCAGGCGCAGACCCTGTGGTTTGGCAAACCCGGAACACCCGGCGGCCCGCGCCATCGCGCGCTCCACCGCATGCCGGTCCGGCGCGATAGCTACACTCCGGAAAATCTAACAAATTCCACCATGCCCGACGCCGCGCCCTACACCGATCCCGGCAATTTCACCTATCAGCGCGAGCTGACGGGCTCCTCCTTCAACACCCTCCGCCAGCTCGTCAAAATCATGTGCATCGACTCCCACGAGGAAATGACCTCCGCCTGGCGCGCCCTCCGCGATGCGGGCATGCCCGCCGACGCCCTCGCCGTTTTCTCCGACGTCTCACTGGTGAACTATTCTAAACTCGGCAAGGGCGATCCGCTGCTGGACGGCAAGGACGCGCTCAAGTCCGCCGACCGCGCCGCGGAACTAGGCCGCTGGTTCCGGGAAAACTACCGCAAGGCTGAGCTTCTAGCGAAGCAAAAGACATTGGGAATTGGAGATTAGAAATTCGTCAGGATGCCCCCAATAACCAATCTCAAATCTCCTATGTCCTTTCATCCATCATGAAACGCGGCCACGCCATCACCCTCACGCTTCTTGCCGGCATCCTGTTCGCGGTGTTCTTCATCTATCCGGCGGCGGCGGTGGTGAGGCAGGCCTTCGAGGGCACGCGGGCGGATGGCTCGCACCATTTCACCCTGGAGTTCTTCTCCGCGCTTTTCCGCAATCCGATCTACCGCGAGGGGCTGTGGAACGCGTTCGCCCTCGGCCTCGCAAGCACGCTGGTCACGCTGGCCATCGCCTTTCCGCTGGCACTCATCGGCCACCGCCATGACTTTTTCGGGAAACCGGCACTCAGTGTCCTGATCCTCGCGCCGATGATCCTGCCGCCCTTCGTCGGCGCGGTCGGGATCAAGCAAATGCTCGGCGTGAATGGCGCGCTCAACGCCCTGCTCGTCAAATCCGGGCTGATGGACGCGGAGCTGCCCTACGATTGGCTCGCGCACGGTCGCTTCGCCGGGATCGTGCTGATGAACGCGCTGCACCTCTATCCGATTCTCTATCTGAACATCGCCGCCGCCCTCGCCAATCTCGATCCGGCGATGGAGCAGGCCGCGGAAAATCTCGGTTGTCCGCCGTGGAAGCGCTTCTTCCGCATCACCCTGCCGCTCGCCATGCCCGGCGTTTTCGCGGGAGCCACCATCGTCTTCATCTGGGCCTTCACCGAGCTCGGCGTGCCGCTGGTCTTCGATTTCCCGCGCGTCGCCCCGGTGCAGATTTTCGACGGCCTCAAGAGCCTGGACCGGAACCCGCTGCCCTACGCGCTGACGACCGTGCTGTTAGCCGTTTCCGCCGGAGTTTTCGTCCTGTCCAAGCGCATCATCGGCCGCTCGCCACTCGGCACCGCGCCCCGGCCCGGGGGGCGGACGAATTCATTGCGGTTGAAAGGCTGGAAATCCGCGGCCTGCGCGCTGCTTTTCAGCGGAGTCTTCCTCATCGCCGCCATTCCCCATCTGGGCGTGCTGCTACTGTCCTTCACCGGCCGCTGGTATGGCACGGTGATCCCGGACGAGCTGACCATGCGCCACTACTTCGAGGCGCTCGGCAACGGGCTGGTCGTGCCCTCCATTCAAAACAGCCTGCTGTATGCCGGTTGCGCCACCGGGGTCGCGCTGCTCATCGGGCTCGCGGTCGCCTGGGTGGTTGTGCGGTCGGATTTAAAATTCCGCGGCGCACTGGATGCCCTGGTGATGCTGCCGCTCGCCGTGCCCGGGCTGGTGATGGCCTTCGGCTACCTCGCGCTGTCGCAGGAGGGCAAGCCCTTCCATTTCCTGCTGGGGGCCGATGGCAGTCCGTTTTTGTTAATCGTCGTCGCCTACGCCTTCCGCCGCCTGCCCTACATTGTCAGATCCGCCGTCGCCGGACTCCAACAGAGCAACCCCGCGCTGGAAGAAGCCGCGAAATCGCTGGGCGCCACGCCGTTGCGGACCCTGCGGCGGATCTCCCTCCCGCTCATCGGCGCGAACCTCGCCGCCGGCGCCATCCTCGCCTTCGCCTTCGCCATGCTGGAAGTCAGCGACAGCCTGATCCTCGCCCAGCAGGCCCAGCACTACCCCATCACCAAGGCCATCTTCACCCTCCTCAGCACCCTCGGCAACGGCACCGAACTGGCAGCCGCCCTCGGCGTGTGGGCGATGGTATTTCTATCCACCGCCATCATGAGCGCGGCCATCCTCGGCGACAAACGCGGGGGCTTGTTCAAGGTTTGATTCCGCCTTTTCCGCCTGCGATCCGATGATCGGCAAAATGAAATACCCGGACGGCATCCGTTTGTTTTTTATGGCGAATCCGGTCGAAATAGGCTCCTCTTTACTGCCCTGCGATTCGCATGAACAAAAAAACCTCTCCACCGCGTTATCCGCTTATGACATTCCTCCAAATCCCCGCCATCTCCCTCGTCGCCAGTCTGCTCACCGTAAGCGCCTTCGCCGCCGGTGATCGCAATCCCGCCCCCAGCGAGCACAAACTCGACGAGTGGAGCATCGGCACCGTCCTCTTCGGCACCAAAGTCAGCAAATCCGAACTCAAGGGCAAAGTCGTCGTCATCGAAAACTGGGGCGTCCGCTGTCCGCCCTGTATCGCGGCACTGCCCCACCTCGCCCGACTGGAAAAGAAAAACCGCGACAAGGGACTGGTCGTGATCGGTGCAGAAAGCCAGAACAGCAAGAAAGAGGCCATCAAACCGCTCATTGATAGCGCCAAGGTCGAATACACCATCACCGCCGGTGCCAGGGGCCCCATTCCAGTCACCGGCATCCCGCGCGCCTTCGTTTTCGATCGCGACGGCAAGCTGGTCTATGACGGACATCCCGGCAGCGGAGATTTCGAAAAATCCGTCACCAAGGCACTCCGCGCTGCCGCTCCCGCTGCGACCGCCCCGGCCGCGCAGACCGCCCCCGCCCCCCTCATCCCCGAGCGCACCTGGACCAATGCCGAAGGCAAGGAAGTCCTCGCCGCCGTGAAATCCAAGGACGCCACCACCGTCACCTTCCTCATGCGCGGCGGCAAGGAAGTGAAATACCCGCTCGATAAACTCTCCGAAGACTCACGTCAGCAACTCCTCATCCTGGCGCAATAAAACATCTTCATGCCCGGGCCGACGCATCAAAATCAGGCGAAGATTTTTAGCCGCAAAAAGGATCAAAAAATACGCAAAAACGGAATCACGGACCGCCGGAATTTTGATTTGAAAGAGAGTCGACCCTCTTTTCTTGTCTTGTGTCTTGTGGAAGATTTTTTGCGCCCTTTTTTCGCCTTTTTGCGGCTAAGAAAACCTTGGCAAGCAAGTTTGCCCGGACTATCGGCCCTATCCGATCACCCCGTCCCCCGCCTCATCAAAATCCAGCTCGCGCACCCGTTTGCGGTCGCGCACCAGTTCGACTTGTTTGCGGAGTTGCTCGCGGAGTTCCGCACCGCCCAAAATGGCCGGGATGGTGAGGCGGGGCAGGCTGCGGTCGGAAGTTTCCAGAACGATGGAGGCGAGGCCGGTGAGGCGCATCCACCACGGACGGACGATCAGCGAGTCCTTGACGCGGTAAAGCTCGATCTCGTCGATGCACTGGTTGAGGATGCCGCTCGTGATGCGGAGACGCTCGGTGGTGAGTTCGAAAATCTGGGTGCGGACGACGAGGTAGCGCCAGATCAGATAGGCGGCGGGCAGGATCAGGGCGATGAAGGCGGGCGGAAAAAACAACCCGCCGAAGAGAATCCCACCGGTCACGATGAGCGCGGCGATGATCGCCCCGAGATTGAGCCACTGCGAGGGGCTGCATTTCCACAACGAGATTTCTTCAGTCATTGGCGGAGCATGCGGGCAGTCCGCGGTTCCCGGCAAGTCGAGAATTCAGTTCGGAGCCGGGCGTCACCCGTTGGATTTTTTCCGCTATCCAAGCTTGGCGAGGTGATGGAAACCACGGAATCCCCGGAAATAAAGACGATGAAGAAGGATCCGGCATATCGCCATTTCTTCCTTCCGTGTGTTCCGGGTATTCCGTGGTTCCCCCCTCTTCCTTTCCATGCAACGGACCGGATCGGCTAACAGCTCAGGTCGCCCAACTCTCCCTGAAAGTCCGGGTTGGTCTCGTGGCGCACTTCCCAGGTGCCGTCCGGCTTGATTTCCAAGACAGCGTCGTAACGCAGGCGCGACTCGCCGTTTTTCGCCAGAATCACCACGCCGGTCCCCTGCTCGGTCAGCATTTCGAGGATGCCGGCGATCTGGTTTTTCGCCAGCGAACTGCCCGGACGATCGAGCAACACAAACGCGGGTTTCGCGAGGAGGATGCGCGCGATGGAAATCAAATGCTGCTCGCCGATTGAGAGCAGGTCGTCCCAGTCCTGATCCGTGTCCAGTCCATGAGCGCGGGTCACGATGCCCTCCAGCCCCATTCTGACCAGCACGCCCATGATCACGGCATCCGGCATCACCGATTCCGCGCCGGTTCGCAACAGCGCCTCGCGCAAGGTGCCCGGCGGAAGATAGGGGCGCTCCGGCAGGAAAAGAATCTCATCGAACCCCGGCCGGATGATCCGACCGCCGCCGCACTCCCACACGTCCGCGGTCGCGCGGAAAAGCGCGACTTTCGGCGCGTCCTCGTCGCACATCACCAACCAGCGCGCGCCTCGCCGCATTTCAAGATTCAGGTTTTCAATCAGCACGCGCGACTTGTCAGCCGAATGCAGCGTCACATCCTGATAGACCACGCGGTCCGGCATTTCCTCGATCGCGATGGAGCAGGGAGCCGTGGAGTGGGCTTTTTCGATCGCTTCGTTCAGTGTGTGCAGGCGGGCCGTGACTGCGGTGAAGGCGGAGATCGACTGGAACTGCGTCACGATCAGCGAAAACGCCCCGAGCAGGGTCGCGAACGCCATCGTTGACTGGGTGATGACGCCGAATTCCGTTTGATTCGTGATGAACAGCGGCGCGATGATCAGCGCCGGGATGATCTGGATGAAATAATTGTAGCCGTTGGTGAAAAAGCCGAGGTTGCGGTTGATGCGGATCAGGCTGCGGAAATTGCCGATCAAGGCGTCGAGGCGTTTGTTCAAGCGCGCCTTGAAGCGACCTTCCCGGTGAGCCAGGGCGATCGACTCGGAGTTTTCCCGCACATGGATCAGGTCCGTGCGGAAATTCGCCTCCATGTCGAGCTGGTTGTAGTTCAGGCGGATCAGCTTTTTGCCGAAAAGAATCGTCAGCAGCGATCCGCACAGCGCGTAAACCACCGCCACGCCGAACAGCAGCGGACTGATGCTCCACAAAACTCCCGAGAACGAAAGTGCCGTCACCACGCCATTCACGATCAGCAGGGTGAATGACAGCGTCGTGGTCGTGAACGCGCGGACATCCTCGGCAATGCGCTGGTCCGGATTGGCCACGCCGGTGGCGGAATCCAGCCGGTAGTAAGTGCGGTTGTCCATGTAGGCCTCCGTGAGTCTTCGCGTGAGCTGCTCACGCCACAGGATGCCAAGCCGCTCCTCCGTGAAGCGGTAAAAAACCAGCACCACCGTAGAAGCCACGAACACCCCCGCATACATGAACGCCTGCAACCTGAAGGCTCCCATGTCCCGATTCTCGATCGCCGACATGAAATCCCGGCCCACGTAGCTGTTGATGACGTTCAAGCCGTTGATCCCCAGGATCAGCAGCACCAGCGTGGTGGCGAACACCCCGGCCTTCGGCCCCTGCTTCGACTTCACGAGCATCCGCAAAGCGCCGCACAAGCGCTTCCAAGTCAGGCGGACGAGCTGGAGTTTTTCTTGATACATTCAGAGGTGAATCATCGTTCGCGGATCCGATGATACGGGAAACTTAAACGCTTTTCGAGGGCGAGATGACAAATACCTCCGGCAATAGCAAAGCTAATCACCCCGCCCCCCGGAAATCCCCCGCCTGAGCGCCCCTTCCGGCGAAAGAATGTTCCAAAAAGGTCACTCTCTTCCGTTTGCCCCGGAGCCCCCCATGAAAGACGGTCAGCCTGCAATTCAACGCGGCCAACCGCCCACTCCCCCTCCAAAATCATGAACTTTAAAAAACATCAGACACCCTATCCCGACATCGCCACCGTGCCGTCCGAATTATCCTTCGGGGACACCTGGGATGGCGAGGCGGTCTCGGAACTCATCCGCTCCAAGTGCGATCACGGGGAAACTCCCGCCTTCCTGTTTCTGGGAAGAAAGGAAGCCACCCTGCTCAAACAACACCTCGCGGAAATCTGGGGCGAGGAATCCGTCGTGACCCATCACGGCACCTATTACCTCGGCATCAAGGTCGTCACCATCGACTGCGAGAGCTTCCTCACCACCGGCGGCCACAAGGCGATCCGGCAGCACCCCCGCCACCCGTCGTGGCGCGACCGGGATGTGGAAACGCTCTGGCAGTTGCGCCTTTGATCACCGATGAGGCACCAGCCCTTTTCCCCCGATAGTTATTCTGGTCATCCTCCGCCGGACTCCATAAATCTCCGGGGATACCGCCATGCTCGCCTTTTCATCCTGCTGGAACAACCACCGCCATACGGACGGCGAGGCGATGATCGAGGAAATCGTCGATCTCGGATTTTCAAACATCGAGCTGTCGCACGGGATGACCGTCGCCAAGCTGCCGGGCATCCGCAAAGCCTACGCCCGCGGGCTGTTCACCTGCTCGGGAGTTCACAACTATTTCCCCTCGCCCGTCGAGGTGATGATCGACGCGCCGGACGCTTACGAATTCACCTCGCACCGCCCCTTCGACCGCCAGCGGGCGCTGGACATGACGTTCCGCACGCTGGACATCGCCGCGGAATTCCAAGCGCGCTATCTGGTGCTCCACATGGGTTCGGTGCCCATGCCGCCCGCGAAATGGACCAAGCCCCTGACCGAAACCGTCGCCCAAGGCGGCGGGCGTTCCGCGGACTACATCAAGGCCAAGCTCGCGTTCGTGAAAAAGCGGGAGAAAATCGGCCCGCTCTATTTTCACCGGGCCGTCGAAGCACTGACGGCCATCGCCGAACGGGCGGCGGAAGTCGGCGTGAAGCTGGCGGTCGAATCGCGCTCTCGCTTCGAAGACGTGCCGACGGAGCGCGAAATGATCACGCTGCAAACGCATTTCGCCAACCATCCGTGGGTCGGCTATTGGCACGATTTCGGTCACGTCCAGCTCAAGCACAACCTCGGGCTGCTGGATCACGCCGAGTGGCTGGAAAAAATTTCCCCGCATCTCATCGGCGGGCATGTCCACGACGTGGAATGGCCAGCGCGAGACCATCGCACGCCGTTCACCGGGACTCTGGATTATGCGGCGCTGCTGGAATTTTTCCCTGCGGATTGCCCGTTGATCTGGGAGCTGAGTCCCACTCGCGAGGCCGAGGAAATCCGCGCATCGCTGGCGCGGTGGAAAAGCGAATTTCCCGAGCGGGCGTAGTTCGCCTTGATCCGGAATTTCCCCCACCGCCGGGGCGAACCACACGAAGCCGAACCCTCGGCGCAAGCCCGGAGGCCGGAGCAATCAACCTAAAATCAGAAGTGAGAGCCACGAATGCCCAATCCCCGAACTCCACAACTTTCTCTTTTTCCGAGTATTCCGAGTATTCCGTGGTTGGCCGTCTTCCTTTCCAGCACAAGCGATTTCATTGCGATTTGACGAAGCGCCGCGGAGCCTCCAAGGTCCGCCGCGATGTCCGATTTGAAACATGTGCTCTTCGTTTGCACCGGAAACACCTGCCGCAGCCCGATGGCCGAGGGCCTGTTCCGCAAGGCGGTGGCGGGACGGGATGACTATCAGGTAAGTTCCGCCGGGGTGGCCGCCTCCAAGGGCGCGCCCTGCAATCCGGAAACCGCCGCCCTCCTGAAAAAACGCGCCACGAAGCTCGACTCCTTCGGCAGCCGTCCGGTCTCGGATGCCATCCTGGGCACCGCCACCCATGTGTTCGCGATGACCCGCAGCCATCTGCAAACATTGGAAGCCCGTTTTCCAAAACACGCGGACAAATTCTATCTGGTCTGTGAATTCGCCGAAATCCCGAGCGGAGGCATCGGCGCGGACGTGCCGGATCCCATCGGTCTCGGCCGCAAGGCGTATGAGGAAACCGCCGGTATCCTGGACCTCGCGATCCCCTCGATCATCGCCTACATCGACCAGACTTGGAAAGCGCCGGAAGAAGTGTCCGGCTGAACGTCAGAGGGGGTAAAAAACAAGGAAGGGCTATCCGATCACCCGTCCATGGAGGCCAATGGAAAGCGCGTTGCTCGACTCATTGACTTTCCATGGACACGGCGGACGGATTCCGCCGCTCCTTGG
>CAYXZE010000065.1:0-10744 GCA_964469395.1 uncultured Luteolibacter sp. | reverse complement strand
TTGATAGCAGAATCATTTTGGAGAAATGCCCTTTTCCAATGATTCTGCTGTTAATGATTCTGCCTCTTTCTTCATCTTGTCTTGCGTCTTCTGTCTTGTGGAAGAGGGGATTGACGATTGAGGATTGAGGATTGAGGATTTTTGAATTTTGATTTGGAAGAGACCGAGCCTGGCGGAAACCGCAGGTCAGAAATCAACAATCCACAATCATCAATCGTCAATGAATCTTACCGAGGGGATTTGGGTGAACAGGGTGGCTGTGATTCGAATCGGTTTTTGCGCCCTTTTTTCGCCTTTTTGCGGCTAAGAAATTCATTTCAAATGCGGAACCGCCTCCGTCCTTTCGATCTCCCCGGTCTGTGACCGTCTGCGGGGGGCTTGCGAAAGGCTTCGCGCGGTTCTTTCACATCGACGCTCAGAGTGCGCCGCTACATTCCCGGCACTTCTTCAAAAATTCGCGTTGATTCCCAACCCCATCGCCCGCGACAGTCCTGCCGCCATGCTCGATATCCGCGTCATCCGGGAAAACACCGCCGCCGTCCAAGCCCGCCTCCAAGCCCGCGGCGGCGATCATTGGAAACTCGTCGATGAGGTGCTCGCCTGCGATGAGTCCCGCCGCGCCGCGGAAACCGCCAAGCAGCAGCTCCAGAACTCGCGCAAAACCATTTCCAAGCAAATCGGCGCGCTCAAGGCCCAAGGCCAGGATACTTCCGCCATCGAGGCCGAGGTCCGCGCGATCAACGACCAGATCACCGCGCTGGATGCCGAGGCGGAAATCGCCGCCGCCCGCCAGTCCGAGTTGCTCCTCAACATCCCGAACCTCACCCACGAAGCCTGTCCCGTGGGCAGCGATGAAACGGCCAACCCCGTCGTCCGCGAGTGGGGGAGCAAGCCCGATCTCGCCGAGCCGAAGGACCACGTCGAGCTTGCGCTCAAGCACGGACTCATCAATTGGGACGACGGCATCCGCACCGCCGGCTCCGGCTTCGTCGTCTATCGGGGAAAAGGCGCCCGGCTCGAACGCGCGCTCATCAATTTCCTGTTGGATACCCAGGCCGCCAACGGTTACGAGGAAGTCAACGTCCCGCACCTCGTCAAACGCGAGTGCATGGAAGGCACCGGGCAGCTCCCCAAGTTCGAGGACGACATGTATGGCACGGATGCGGATGAAAACGGCGTCAACAGCCTTTTCCTCGCTCCCACCGCCGAGGTTCCCGTCACCAATCTTTATCGCGACACGCTGTTGGCCGAGTCCGAGCTGCCGGTGAAAATGGTGGCCTACACCCCGTGTTTCCGCCGCGAGGCGGGATCCGCCGGACGCGATAACAAGGGCATCATCCGGATGCACCAGTTCGACAAGGTCGAGCTCGTCCAGATCGTCCACCCCGACCTCGGCTTCGAGGTTTTGGAAAATCTAACCGCCCACGCCGAGTCCATCCTCCGGAAACTCGGCCTGCACTACCGCACCATCGAGCTCTGCACCGGAGACATCGGGTTTTCCTCCGCGAAAACCTACGACATCGAAGTCTGGGCTCCCGGCCACGGCAAGTATCTCGAAGTTTCGAGCTGCTCGTGCTTTGGCGACTATCAGGCCCGCCGGATGAAGCTCCGTTTCAAGGACGCCGAGGGCAAGAACCGCTTTCCCCACACTCTCAACGGTTCAGGCACCGCGCTGCCCCGCCTTTACGTGGCCCTGTTGGAGCAATGCCAGCAGCCAGACGGCTCCATCCGCATCCCGGACGCGCTGGTCCCTTACTTCGGCGCGGCGGAAATCCGGTAAACCGACTTCACCGACTTCAACCCGTCGTCCGCAAGCCGGAGGCGATCGCGTTGATCGAGAGCAGCAGCTTCGGCAGCAGCGCGTCGGCTTCCGCGGTGCGTTCATGGGCGACGTGGTCGCGCCATTCGCGGAGCAGGGCGATTTGTTGCTGGTGGAGCACGCGCAGCGGGGCTTCGCGGATTTCCAGGGTCTTGGCCATGCGCGGGCGGCGGTCCTTCATTTCACCGTCGAAGAGGTCGGCGAGCTGGACGCGGGTGCGTTCGAACTCGTCGAAAATCAGGCCGTTGAAACGCTCGCGCAGTTCGGTGTTTTCGACGAGGCCGGCGTAGTCGCGCATCAATTCGAGGTTGGCGGAGGCGAGATTGGTTTCGACGTTGGTGAGGACGTAGCTGAGGAAGGTGGAGTGCGGCAGCGCCTGCTTGAGTTTGGTGAAGCCAGCGGGATCTTCGTTTTTCAGGGTTTCCAGCGCGGAACCCACACCGAACCAGCCGGGCAGGTAATAGCGAGCCTGGGTCCAGGAAAAAACCCACGGGATGGCGCGGAGGTCGCTGATGGAAAATCCTTTCTTGCCGGTGCGGCGGGCCGGGCGGGAGCCGATCCGCGAGTTTTCGAGCGCGTCGATGGGCGTGGCCTGACGGTAGAACTCGATGAAGCCGTCCGTCTTGAGGAATTTCTGATAGGCCGCCTGGCTGGTTTCGCCGAGCCGCGCGAGGAAGGCCTCGCAGGGATCTCCGGCGGGTGGCAAATGGCGGTGGCGGGCGGTGGTCACCGCGGCTCCGGCGAGGAGGAGTTCGAGATTGTAGGTGGCGTTGGCGAGGTTGGCGTATTTCTGGGCGATCGTTTCACCCTGCTCGGTCATCCGGAAGCCGCCGCTCATCGCGCCGTTGGGCAGCGCGGCCATGAACCAGTGTGTCGGACCCGCGCCGCGGGAAATCGTGCCGCCGCGGCCGTGGAAGAAGCACAGGTCCACCTGGCATTCCCGGCCCACACCGGTGAGCGCGGTTTGCGCGCGTTGCAGGGCGAACTGGGCGGCGAGAATGCCGCAGTCTTTGTTAGAATCCGAGTAGCCTAGCATGACCTGCTGGCTTTCGGATTTCGCGATGGTGCGCGAGCGCCGCGTCACGGGGTGCTCCAAAAACGCCCGCAGGATGCCGGGCGAGCGGTCGAGGTCGTCCATGGTCTCGAACAACGGCACCACTTGCAACGGGCAGACCAGGCCGTCCGGCGTGAGCTCCATCAGCCCGGCCTCGCGGGCCAGCAGATAGACGCCGAGCAGGTCGGAAAGCTGGCGGGTCATCGAGATGATTAGCGAGCCGAGACCCGCCGTGCCCCATTCGCGGCGGTGGCGCACCAGCACGCGGTAGCAGTCGAGCACGTCGTCCGCCTCGGTGCCCGCGTGCAGGTCGTCGTGGAGGAACGGGCGGGTCGATTGCAGTTCCGCATTGAGGAACGCGACGCGGCGTTCTTCCGGCCATGTGGCGTAGTCCGCGCCATCCGCCACGCCGGCGGCGGTGAGAAGCTGGCTGATCGCCTTGTCGTGGAATTCCGAGTTCTGGCGGATGTCGAGCGCGGCCAGATGGAAGCCGAACATTTCCAGCTTGTGGCGCAGCGGGCGGATCGCGTCTTCCTCTAACAAGTGGCACCCGGCGGCGGCGAGCGTGCGTGAGAGCAGGTTCAGGTCATCCGCGAGGCAGGCGGGATTGCGGTAGCCGGGCATGCCGCGCGATTGCTCGCCGAGGCGCAGCGCCATCAGCTTGGTCATTTGCCGCCAGGGTTCTTCCTCGTGGCGGTCGAGAATTTCTGCGACGCCATCGCTGGCTTTTACCAAGGTGGTCAGTTGGTCGATGCGGGCCTGGAGTTCTTCCGGCACCGGCGTGAGGTAGCGGGAAAGCGTGAGCTGCGAGGCCAGTTCCAGCAGTTCGCGCTGGAGCAGCTTGAAGGCGGACTGGCGCAGCATTTCCAGCGTCTTTTCCGTGACGGCCGGGGTGACGAGCGGGTGGCCGTCGCGGTCGCCGCCGATCCAGGTGCCGAAGGTCAGGCGCGGGATGTTGCCCGCCGAGCGCAGCAGTTCCAGCGGCAGTCCGGCCTCGCGCCAGGCTTCGGTGAAATGCATGTCCAGCCGGTTGATGGCGGTGGGGAAAAGGTCGCGCAGGTAGTGGGTGGCGTTGCGCAGCTCGCTGGTGATGTCCGGGCGGACGAGGTGGATTTCCGCCGTGCGCCACAGCGTTTCCAGCGTGGTGACCACCCGTTCGCGGATTCGGCGGCGTTCGCGCTGGGTGTATTTCGGGAACTCGTTGCGGACCATTTCCTGATAGAGCGCGCGGTGGCGCTCGCGGATGCTGGAGCGCTTGGCCTCGGTGGGGTGGGCGGTGAGCACCGGCTCCACCTGCACGTCGCGCAGGACTTCGAGGATTTGTTCAGGGGTTAAATTCATCGCCCGCAAGTCGCGCAGGGCCTGCGGCCACAAGCCGCGGATCGACTCCGCGCCCAGCGCTTTTTCCCGCTCGCGGCGGATTTCCGCGGCCACCCGCTCCTCGACCATGTTCAGGAGCTGGAAGCCGATCGAGTAAAGCTGCGGCAGTCCTTCCGGCGCGGCTCCGATCTCCGGCTCGCGGCCGGACCACGGCAAATACGGCAGCAATTCCTTTTCTCCCGTGCTCACCAGCGCCTCTTCCAGGCAGCCCAGCAGGTATTGAAGACGCTCGTCGATGAGGTCGAATCCTTCCAGCCGGAGCTGTTCACGTATCGGGTTGCCTGTCGGGTCTGTCATGCGCGGCGGCGTTTAAGCACGATCCGAGCCGTTTCGGAAAGGGGATAAGGTAAGAAGTTGATGGTTGATGGTTGAGCCGATGGGTTTGTAGCGGCGGTCTGTGACCGTCGCCGGTTGATGGAAAGAGGAAGCGTTTTTGACAGAATCATTCAGGACAAAATCATTTGGGAGTTCTTAAATGATTTTGTCGGGAAAATGATTTTGTCGTTTGTGCGGCAGTTGACGGAAAGAGGAAGAATTCCTTTTCACGCGCTTGGACATTCCGGGTCGGTGGGCTAGGACAGCGCGATGAACTCATGGCATCCAGCGGTCGAAGTGGTGAAAAACTGTCTCAAGGCGGGCGTTGGCGAGTTTGTCGTCTGTGCCGGAGCACGCAATGCGGCCTTGCTGGAAGCTCTCGCCCGGGCCGAGGGGGCGGGATTGGTGAAGGTCTGGCGGCACTTTGAGGAACGCAGCGCGGGTTTTTTCGCGCTGGGCCGGACGATGGAAACCGCGCGGCCCTGCGCGGTCATCACCACCAGCGGGACGGCGGTGGCGGAGTTGTTGCCGGCGGTGATCGAGGCGCACTATCAAGGCCGCCCGCTCGTCGCGATCACGGCGGACCGTCCGGTGGCGTTCCGGGGCACGGGCGCGCCGCAGACCATCGAGCAGCCGGGGATTTTCGGCAATCACGCGTGGCAGGGGAGTTTTTCCGATTGGGACGGCAAGCAACCGCTCCATCTGAATGTCGAGTTCGAGGAGGCGTTCGAGGCGGGCGATGAAAATTTCTCCGGGGAAATTCTCGGTGAGTTCACGCCTGCGAAGGAAAGGCTCGATGTCGCCGCGCTCGCCCGCTGGCTGCGCGAGGAGCATTACAAGGGGATCGTTGTTTTGTTAGGCGGGCTGGAGCCGGACGAGCGCGAGGAGGTGTTTCATTTCTGCCAGGATCTCGGCGCGCCGGTGGTGGCCGAGGCGACCAGCGGCCTGCGCGAGGCATTGCAATCGCTGGCCATTCATGATGCGGATCGTGTTTTGAAATCCCGCCCGCCGGGAAAAATCCTGCGGCTGGGAGAAGTTCCGAGCGGTCGCTTCTGGCGCGATCTGGAGGAATTGCCGCAAGTCTCCGTCTGGTCCGTCTGCCGCAACGGCCTGCCCGGCCTCGCCCGCGAGTCCAAGGTGCTGCGCGGTCCGCTCGACCGTGTGATCTCCGCGCTCGGCCCGATCGAGCTGGCCGATGACGCGCTCGACTACCTCGCCGGTGCCGGCAGCCGCGCCGTGAAAATCGACGAGCTGTTGGAAATCTATCCGGACAGCGAACCGGCGTTGCTCCGCACGCTTTCCCACTACGCTTCCATCGGCGGCGGCCTGTTTCTTGGCAACAGCATGCCGATCCGCGAGTGGAACGACTTCGCCCAATGGCTGAAACCCGTTCCGTCCGTTAGAGCGAACCGCGGCGTGAACGGCATCGACGGCCAGGTCAGCACCTGGCTCGGTTGGTCCGCCGAGGTGGGCGAGACCTGGGCGGTCGTCGGCGATCTCACCGCGCTTTACGATCTGGCGGCGCCGTTTGTCCTTGAGCAAATCCATTGCCAGGGCCGCGTCCTCGCCGTCATCAACAACGGCGGCGGAAAAATTTTCGAACGCCTGCCGCGCCTCCAGTCGATGAGCCCCCGCGCCGTCGAGTGGATGACCAATCCGCAATCCGCCGACCTCTCCGGCCTCGCGACGCTCTGGGGCATGAACCACCTGCGAATCCGCACGGTGGATGATTTCGATCGTTTCGAAGCGGGTGAGAAAACGTTGCTGCTGGAAATCGTCCCCGACGCCGCGCAGACCACCGCCTTCTGGGCGGCGTGGGAGAAGATGAAGCCTTGAGGTGGAAAAACCTCAAGGTGGCGCGTCACCGCCGGGGGGCGCGCTGCCTCCCCGGCGGCGGGGATTTTCTGCCTCGTTTTCAGAAAACGAAATCCTTCCCTTGCCAAGTCCGGCGCGGCCCGTTACGGATTCCGCCTCAGCGCAAGCGCACTGGTCCCGTGGTCCAATGGATAGGACGATGGCCTCCGAAGCCGTAGGTAGTGGTTCGATTCCACTCGGGACCACCAGCCTGAAAATGCAGGGAAAAGCCTTAAAAATAAGGTTTTTTTGCAAATTTCAGGGTTGGTGGAAGCGGCGGAGTGGACAGTACTGAGAGACACAAAGTAGCATGAAATTCCTTCAAAATCTGCTACCTCATGCTGTCTCTATTGCAAATATATTGCGTTATTTTTCTTGTCCAGTCACGAGATCGAAAGGCGGTATTCTGGCCCCCAGTTCGGTCTCGGGGCGGATAGCCTCCATCCCATGCTGACCGCTCACATGCCGAGGCACCATTCCAGAAAACACCGGCGCAGCAATTGCGATGGCTTGATGAGTGGTCCTGGCAGAAAGGAGCACCAGAACTCGCGCCGCGCCGAGTGTGGAAGGCAGAATAACACGGCGGGTCAGTGCTCTTATCTGTGTACATCTGCGAAATCTGTGGTTCAATTTCCCTCTTCAACGTCAACACATTACAAAAGTGTTACTCGGGAGAACTCATCGGCGACGACTTCGTTTGTGCTGATGAGTTGGAAACCGACAATGTGATCGAATTCGCACGCATGCCGGAAAGCCCTGTGCTGAAGCTGGCGTGACCGCAGTCAGGCGCGGCGGGATTTCTTTCTGCCGCTGTCGCGTTTCTCACGGATACTTTTCTGATGTTTTTTTGAGGACTGCCGCCCTGAACAGGATCCCAAAGGGGAAGTGACTGGATTTTCGAATTTAAATCCGTGTCACCGGGGGCTCGGGCGGGCTAGGATGGCGCATGCCGTTCAGTAAATTTGGCCTTGAGGCCGGAATTCTCCGCAATGTTCAAAAAGCCGGGTATGTCCGCCCGACGCCGGTGCAGGCCGCCGTGATCCCCAAGGTCATGCAGGGGCATGATTTGATCGGCATCGCCCAGACCGGCACCGGCAAGACGGCGGCGTTCGTGCTGCCGATGCTTCATCGTCTCTGTCGATTGAATGGCCAATCGGGCGGGCAGGGGCCGCGTGGCATCCAGTCTCTGATTCTCGCGCCCACCCGGGAGCTTGCGGTGCAGATCATGGAAAACATCCGTTCTTATGGCAACGGCCTGCCGGTCCGGGTGGCCGCGATTTTCGGCGGGGTGGAGGAGGAGGCGCAGATCAAGGCCCTGCGCAAGGGCGTGCACATCGTCGTCGCCACGCCCGGACGGCTGATCGATTTGTTAGGCCGCCAGAAGCTGGATTTCCAATCGCTGGAAACGCTGGTGCTGGATGAGGCGGACCGAATGCTGCACATGGGGTTCCTGCCGGACATCGAGACGATCATCGGCCACTTGCCCAAGCGGCGGCAGACGCTGATGTTTTCCGCCACGCTTTCCAAGGAGATCGAGTCGCTGGCGCGGCGGTTCCAGTATCAGCCGAAGATGGTGCAGATCGGGAAACGCTCGAACCCGGCGGATACGGTGGACCAGTTCGTGTATGAGGTGCCGGCGCATTTGA
The DNA here is from genome assembly GCA_964469395.1 of uncultured Luteolibacter sp. GTDB lineage: Bacteria > Verrucomicrobiota > Verrucomicrobiia > Verrucomicrobiales > Akkermansiaceae > Luteolibacter. The sequence goes on along the minus strand of CAYXZE010000065.1, from coordinate 2,676 downwards.
AAAACGCACTGCTGCTGGAACTGCTTCAACAACCGCGCTTTGAACGCGTGCTCGTATTCGTCCGCATGAAGGAGGGCGCGAACCAGCTCACGAATTTTCTCAAGCTCGCCCAGGTGAAAGTCGCCCGACTCCACTCCAGCCGCTCACAGGAGCAACGGCTCCAGGCGCTTCAGGATTTCAAGGACGGAAAAGTCCGGGTGCTTGTCGCGACGGACATCGTCGCGCGCGGCATCGACATCGAAGGCGTCACTCATGTGGTGAACTATGATTTTCCGGTGAATCCCGAGGATTACGTGCACCGCATCGGTCGCACCGGCCGGGCGGAGGCGCGCGGCGAGGCGATCAGCTTCGTGCCGAAACAGGATCTCAATTTGTTAGGAATTCTTGAGTTTGCGATCGGTGATCGTCTGGAGCGGAAGCGGTTGCGGGGTTTCGACTATCACGCGCCGGTTCCCAAGGCCGCGCCGGGAGCGAAGCAGCCGGCCCGCGACTGGCGGAAGCGCACCCGCGAACAGGAGGCGAAGAAGATGGCGAAGCCTGACGGGCGCAAGCCGGGTCATCCCGCGGCGCGTCCGCCGAAAAAGGCGGATCGGCGGGGTAATAAATAGATTTTTTCTCTCAATATCCCTGCAAGTCGATGGCGTCGCCATGCAGGATTTGAACGGTTTTTCCCATCTTCTTTTGGATCACTTTGAAATGATCCATTTCCTGCGGGCTGACGAGCGAGATGGCGTCGCCGGGGGATTCCGCACGACCGGTGCGGCCGATGCGGTGGATGTAGTCCTTGGGCGAGCGCGGGAGCTCGTAGTTGATGACGCAGGGCAGGAACCCGATGTCGATGCCGCGGGCTAACAGGTCGGTGGCGACGAGTACGCGCAGCTCGCCGGACTTGAACTGGCGCAGGACGTCGCGGCGTGTTTGCTGGGCCAGTTTGGAATGGATGGCGGCGGCGTGGATGCGGTTTTTGAGGAGCTTGTTGACGATGCCGTCCGCCTTGGCGGTGGAGGAGGCGAAGACCAGGACTTGTTTCAAATTCCCGTGTTTGATCAGGTAGCGCAGCAAGGGGCCTTTCTTTTCCTCGGAGACGAGATAGGCGAGTTGATGGATCAGATCGATTTCATCGGTTTCCCCGGTGATTTTGATTACCTCGGGATCGCGCAGCAGCACTTGTTGGATCGCTCCCAAGTCCGCGCCGAGGGTGGCGGAGAATAACAGGTTCTGGCGCTTGGGCGGGAGCAGGGCGAGGATGCGGTCCATCTCGTCCTTGAAGCCGAGGTTGAGCATTTTGTCCGCTTCATCGAGGACGAGCGTGGTGATGGAGGAAAGCCGCACGGCGTTTTTTTCGATCAGGTCTAACAGGCGTCCCGGTGTGGCGATGAGGATGGCGGCCCTGCCGATTTCCTGCATTTGCGGATTGATCGAAACGCCGCCGGATACGGCCAGGCAGTGCGGTCGATCCGTTAGGGCGGGAATGAAGGTTTGGAAAACCTGCCGGATCTGGTCCGCCAGCTCGCGGGTGGGTGCGAGGACGAGCACCGTGGGCTCGCGATGGCGAGAGGGCGGGGCGGTTTGCAGGTGGTGCAGGATCGGCAGCACGTAGCCGGCGGTTTTTCCCGAACCGGTTTTGGCGATGCCCAGCACGTCCTTCCCGGCGATCACTGCGGGGATCGCCTTTTCCTGAATGGGAGTCGGCTCGGCATAGCCCTCCGTTTCCAGGATTTTCAGGAATGCGGGAGAGAGGCCGAGGGCGGTGAATGACATGTGGGGCAGGTTTTTGTAAGTCGGGCTGATGGGATGTCTCGGGGGCTGACGATTTCCGGATCTCACGGGCGATGGAAGGACAATCAGTCAGACATGTGGAATTCACTCTCCGCGAGTGAGCAGCGCCATTTCCTCTTCATGGGAATGGATCTGCAGCAACGCATGCACACCATGTTTTCCCGCGGCGGCTTTCAGGATGTTGCGGATGGTGGTGGCGGTTTGGCCATCCTTGCCAATCAACACCGGCACATCCCGCTTCACCAGCACCAGTCTGAAACGGATCACATTGGGGGCGATTTCCTCGGACTTGATCCGCGCGTGGCCGGGTTCGTCAATCAGGTTGGCAGCCACATAGTGGAGGAAATTTTCCAAGCGGTCCACGAGCGCCTGCATTTCCTCCGGGTTCAAGCACTCCTCGACGGGTTCGGTTGTTTCCGCTGGCTCGGAGTCGTGCGGCAGCGCGCTCCTGAAGTCCCATTCCATCACCTTGTAATTGGCCGTCCGTTTGACCAGGTCCACGAGATCGATCTCCTGGTTGGCCAGCTTGCTCACGGCTGGCAGGACGGTTCTGAAATCCCACTCCATCACCTGGATGTTCGCCAATTTTCTCAGGGAACGGGTGAACTCGATCTCCTTGATGTCCTTGTGCAGGAGGGCCATGAAATCCCACTCATTGACTTGGATTTCTCCGAGTTCCTTGAGTGAAGTGGCGATTTTGGAAATTTGTATCCGCATGGAATGCTTGGGGGTGGGGGCAAGTCATCCCGCAATCTTTCCGGGATGGCTGCTCAACCGGGGCAGGGTGTCTCAAATGAAACGGTTTGGCAAATCCTCGCTGCCTGGGTGTTTCACAGGGCCGACGCATCAAAATCAGGCGAAGATTTTTAGCCGCAAAAAGGATCAAGAAATACGCAA
>CAYXZE010000064.1:1654-10870 GCA_964469395.1 uncultured Luteolibacter sp. | reverse complement strand
ACCTCGGCCGCGACCAGCGTTTCGGCGGCTGGCGGGACACTCATTTGAAAATGCGCGGACCGGTGGTGCAGGCGGTGCAGCTGGTGTTTCTGGAAGACTGGTTCTGGGCATCTAACGAAATCCCGGAACTCCACTGGGATGCCAGCGCGGAGGCGGCGGATCAAATCTCGGCGATCATCCCCACCGGCCCGGCCGATCCTGCGGATTCATGGCAGTTGGTGGTGGCGGAAGCGGCGAACTCCGCGCGGAAAAAACTGTGGATCACCTCGCCCTATTTCGTTCCTGACGAGGGCGTGCTCACCGCCCTGCAAGCCGCGGCGATTCGCGGCGTGGATGTCCGCATCCTCCTCCCGGAGCGGGCGGATCATCTGTTAGTCTGGCTGTCGGCGTTTTCCTATTATGAACAATCCATTCCCTTCGGCGTGAAACTGTTCCGCTATCACAAGGGCTTCCTGCACCAGAAGGTGATGCTCATCGACGACCGGCTCGCGGCGGTCGGCACGGCGAATTTGGACAACCGCTCGTTCCGTCTGAATTTCGAAATCACGGCATTCTCCCCGAACCGGAAATTCGTCAGCGAGATCGAAGCCATGCTGGCGGAGGATTTCATCCACGCCCGCGAGGTCATGGTGGATGACTTCTGCCGCAAGCCGTTCCTGTTCCGCGCCGCCTGCCGGGCCGCCCGCCTGCTCGCGCCAATCCAGTGACGCGGCAGGGCGGAAATCAAACATTGGAGATCGGAGCTTGCGCATCGGCGGAGGTGTTGTTCGCATCACGGCCCGCTCATGAGCTCCGAATCCACATTTCCTGAAAATGGTTCCGTCCGCATCGCGCTCGGTCCCGTCACCCTGGCCTACGACATCGACCCGGCAACCCGGCTCGTCGAGTTTTCATTCTGGCCGACCGCGATGGACGGGCGGCGGGTGGAAAAGCGGGCCTCGCTCGACAGTCCGGAAGTGATGCAGCTTCCCGCGCGCTGGCTGCCGATGCCGGCGCGCACGCCGGATCCGATGGTGCAGCTCCATGTCCGTGGCGATGCGCCGCCGAATGCCTTCGCCCAGGGGCGCACGCTGCGGAATTCGGAATCATGCGCCGCGCTGAAGTTCGCCGGGCAGGACGTGGAGCGGAGCGGCGAGGGCATCACCGTCACCACCCGTTTGGAGCGCGAGGGACTTGAGGTGGATCACGTGGTGCGGTGGCTGGAAGGCGATGCGTTTTTCCGGACCTGGACCGTGGTCCGCAATACGTCGCAAACCACCGCCACGCTCGACATGCTGGCGAGTTTCAGTTTCAGCGGCATCACCCCGTTTCAAGCGGCGGAGGCACCCGAGGAACTGATGGTCCACCGCATCCGCGCCACCTGGAGCGCCGAGGGACGGCTGGAATCGCGGCTGGCCGAGGAGCTTCAGTTAGAACGGTCCTGGACCGGCCACGCGGCGGTCAGCGAGCGCTTCGGTCAGGTCGGCTCCATGCCGGTGCGGGGCTTTTTCCCCTTTCTGGCGGTCGAGGATCTAACGGCTGGCGTGTTGTGGGGCGCGCGGCTCGAACACGCCGCGTCCTGGCAGATGGAGGTTTACCGGAAAGGCGACGATCTTTGTGTTTCCGGCGGATTGGCGGACCGCGAGTTCGGTCATTGGTGGAAGGATCTGGCACCCGGCGAATCGTTCGAATCCCCCAAGGCCGTTCTAACGGCCGCGGCGGGGGATCTGGAGGATCTCTGTCACGCGCTGAACTCCGCGCAACGCCGCGCCGCACTGGCGCAACCCGCGAGCGAACACGAACTTCCCGCGATTTTCAACGAATGGTGCTCCACCTGGGGAAATCCCACGCATGACCACATCGTCCAAACGGCGGCCGTGCTGGCGAAGCTGGGTTTCAAGTATCTCGTCATCGACGATGGCTGGGCGGAACGGCCCGGCGATGATTTCCAACAGAACGGTGATTGGATCATCAACCGCAAGGCCTTCCCTAACGGGTTGCGGGGAACCTGCGAGGCCATCCGCGCCGCCGGATTGATTCCGGGGCTCTGGTTCGAGTTCGAGGTCTGCAACGAGGGCTCCAGGGCATGGGAGGAAACCTCGCACCACCTGAAGCGCGACGGCCAAATCCTGCGCGTCGGCAACCGCCGTTTCTGGGATTTCCGCGATCCGTGGACCCATGACTATCTGGCGGAAAAGGTGATAGCGACCCTGCGCGACAACGGCTTCGGATACCTGAAGATCGACTACAACGAAACCATCGGCATCGGCTGCGACGGCGCGGAATCGCCCGGTGAAGCACTGCGCCAGCACATCGCGGGAGTGCAGTCCTTCATCGCCCGCATCCGCCGCGAGCTGCCGGACGTGGTGATTGAAAACTGCTCGTCGGGCGGTCATCGCCTGGAGCCTTCGATGATGGCGTTGTGCGCGATGGGAGCATGCACCGATGCCCATGAAACGGTGGAAATTCCGATCATCGCCGCCAACCTCCACCGCGTCATCCTGCCCCGCCAGGCGCAGGTGTGGGCGGTGTTGCGCGATAGCGATTCACGGCAACGGTTCATTTATTCGCTGGCGGCCACCTTCCTCGGGCGGGTGGCGATTTCCGGCGACCTCGCCTCTCTGGCAGACTGGCAGCGGGAGCTGCTCGCCGGGGCGCTGGAGTTTCACAAAACGGCGGTGCCGATTCTGCTAGACTGCGTTTGCCGTCGCTTTGGCGAGCGGGGTGCCAGCATGAGGCGTCCATCCGGTTGGCAGGGCGTGCGGATGGTCTCGGCGGACGGGCGGAGCATGCTCGTCGTCGTCCACGCATTCGCGAACGCCCCTTCCGGTCCGCTCCGCATCCCGCTGCCAGATGGCGGCTGGCGCGTGGCTCGCGGCTTTGGCGAAGGCCCGGACGCGACGCTCGCGGATGGCGCGTTGCTCGTCGAAACCGCCGGAGACTTCTCCGGTCGAGCATGGATTCTTGAAAACCCGGCTGGAATATAAGATGTCCGCAGCAGGGTCGGCGCATGTGGGATTTGGCCGATTTTTAATCAGGGAGGAGGGGAGTTGCCCTCCTCCTTTTGATGAAGCGGGCGTATTCCATGACCTCTCTTGGTGGTGAGTCTGCGGTGGCGGGCGCTGCCCGTTAGGCGGCAGTGCCAAGGAGCGGCGATATCCGATCGCCTCGCCCATGGGAGGTCAGTGAAAAGCGCCTTGCTCGGGCCATTGGCTTTTCCATGGGCATTCCGCCCCTCATGAGAACGGAACTTGTGGAGTCCTTTCCGCTGCCCGGAGTTCAAGCTTCAGCTTGTCTTCGTGAAGAGCACGATAAATCGTGAACTCCGGGCAGCGTCTTTTGAAGTCGGATGCGGGACGAAAGAATGGGTGGCGCAATTCTGCTCACCTTTTGGGCGCGCTGTTACTCTGAATTCAAAAAGGCAGAGTAACACGGATTCAAAACTCTTATCTGTGTATATCTGCGAAATCTGTGGTTCAACTTCCCTCCTCAGCGTAAACACGTTACAAAAGTGTTACTCGGGAGGGTTGCTCATTTTCCGCCTTCTTCAAAATCAGTTCAATCAGTGAAATCAGTGGTTAATATCTTCCCTTCCAAGTTAAAGGCATTGAGCTTCAGCTTGTCTTCGTGAAGAGCACGATAAATCGTGAACTCCGGGCAGTGTCTTTTGAAGTCGGATGCGGGACGGGTTTTTCGGAACCGGCTTTTGGCGGTTGCCCGGCTGGATCGATGAAACGGCCATGGGACTCTTCAATACAATTTGCGGCCGTAAACGAGGAAGTTTCGCAGGTGCAGGCGGCCCGGCGGCTTGCTGGCGTCCGCCGGGGCTTGGCGCTCGATGCGGACGTAGCGCGCGCGTTGCGGCTTGCCGGTGAGATCGACGCGCATCACGGCTTCCGCCTTGGTGCAGATCGCGGCTTCGGTCCAGTTCTTGCCGTCGGTGGAAAGCAGCACCTTGAAGGGCACCGCCCATTGGAATTCCTCGTGATCGGGTGCGAACTCATAGCGGTTCACCGCAATGATGCCGGTGATTTCCGCATCTCCGGCCAGCACGACCTGGGCCCATGGCGTCGGCTCGTTGTTCGTGTCGAACCAGCCGGGCGCGCTGCCGTCGAGAATGGCGCGGTAAGACAGCGGTTTGTCGAATTGGCAGGCGCTGCTGGTTTGCAGCATGCCGTCTTTCGAGAGCAGGGTGCCGGAGGGCGGGGTGAACTTCGGCCATGCCGCAGCCTGGGCGGTGGTTAGATAGATGTCGCCCGGCTCGACCGGTGGCAGGAAACGGGTGGCCATTTCGTTCCAGAGTTTCCATGAATCCACATCGCCGGTCTCGGCGGCCTTGCTGATGCCCGCGCTGATCTGGGCCTGCATCTGGTTGGAGCCGATGGAGTCTCCCTTGGCGGCGAAGAAGGTGCCGATGGCTTTGGCATAGGCCGCGGCGGTTGCGGTGTTGGTGGAGAAACGCGTGCGCCCCCAGTTGAGAACATCGCCGAAGATCCGGCACCGGGCGGGGTCCTGTGAGAAATGAATCACCAAGAGCTTTTGCAGAAAGGTTACGGCCATGGCGGGGTCGCCCAGTGAATCCGCCTGGGCGTTGAGCACACCGCCGAGATTGTAGCCGAAGAATTTCGGCGCATTCTCCTGCTTGATGCGGTGGTGGCATTGCAGCAACAGTGCCATGCGCTCCTCCGGTTTCATCGTGGGAGCGGCTTTGGCGTAGCAGCGGTTCACCAACGCCCACGCGGCTTCGTGATAGGGCGCGTAGGCGGTGGCGATCGTCCCGATCAACTCTGTCCAAACTCTAGCCGATGTATCCGGGGCGGCTTCCAGCGCCTTGATGTATTCGAGCACGAGCGGGTAGTGGATCGGATGGGCGGCCACCGCCTGCTGATAGGCTCCGGCCCAGTCGCTGTTCCAGGTGGCGGGCGACGACCACGTTACGGACAGCGAGAGGTTCCCGCCCGCCTGGCCGTATTCGAGTTTCACCGGATGGGTGCCCTGGCGGATGCGGAGTGCCACCGGGCCTTGATTGCAGGCCACGGTTTGGCCGCCGACGGTGAGCCGCGCGACGTCGTCTCCTTTCACATCCACCATCAGTGGTCCGTCGCCGATGACTTCGATTTGTCCCTCCCACACGATGCCGAAGTTGTTGGCGGAGGCGGGTCTCGCCGCCGCGAGATCGAAGCCGGTCGCCGTGCCGGTCGCGGTGGGTTTGAGGGACGGGAGGTGGTCGATCTGGCCGCCGGGAAGCTCGTAAACCGAGTATTTCAATCCGGGCATGATCCGGACCATCGAGCCGCGGCGGTCGAGGAAAAGGTGGGCGGCCCATGCGAGGCGGGAGGATTTGAGAAATGCCTGTTTGTCGGCATGGATCGGTTCGTAGAGCCGGTGCATGGTCGGGAAGCCGGTGCCTTCGTAAACCGAAGCGCCGTTGGTTTCCGGACCGGAGACGTCGTTGCCGGTCGGCCATTCATCGCCGACGCGGACGACATAGGCGCAGTGCGCGGGCTGGCCGACGGTGGTGGACATCACGCCGTGGGCCTTGGCCACGGTGGCTCCGAAGCCGGAGAGCGTGCCGCAGACTCCGCCGACCTGGCGGTGGATCGGGAATGGCCGGTCTCCGGTGCCGGTTCCGTAGTGGTGCGCCCATGGATCGATGTATCCCCAACCCTGCACCGAGTAGCCATAGACGTTCGGATCGATGTAGGCGATGCCCCAGCAGGCGCCGATGTAGTCGGCCAGGCGCGTCTGCATGACATCGACCATGAAGCGGTAGTCGGCGGCGGTGCCGGCGAGGGGAATCGCCCAGCGCATTTCCCGGCTGTCTAGCAGGTCGAATGACGCGTGCAACAAGCCCTCCTGATGGGTGCGGACGATGTCCTGATAGCGGTTCAACAAGCGGTAGCGGTTCATGTCATCCGCAGCGAGGGCCAGCGCGGTGGCGAGTGTCCGGTAGAGCGGCTTGCCGAAACCTTTGGAGTGAAAGTGGAGGAAACGGAGATTTTCGATCGCCAGCGGCCACTTGGCGTCGTCGTTGGCGAGGAAGGATTCCATCCACGCGGGATCACTGGTGAGCGCCTGAATGAACTCGCTGCCGCCGGGGCGTGTGGCGATTTGATCGATGGCATCGGTGCCGCAGCGGCGGAGCAGTTCGTGGCGGGCGAGATCAAGGCGGACGGACTCGTCCGAGAGGATTTTACCGAGGTCGTCGCGGTGGCTGGAAAGCTTGGCCGACAGCTTGTCGCGCAGGTCGCGGCGGACTCGGAAATAACTGGTCGCGGCGGCGGTGGTTGTTTCTGTTAGGGTGGGTTCGGCGAGCCAGGGTTCGACGGAGAATTTTCCCGAGATGTCGGTCTGGCCGGCGGGGGCTTCGATTTCCGCGAGGACCACGTAAGCGCGTCCGGGTTGCCATGCGGAGCAATCGAGAATGGCACTCACGCCGGTCATGTGGGGGCCGAGATCGGAGTCGGGCCGGGCCTCGGCGATGACCTTTTCACCATCCAGCAAAGCGAGTCGCCTGACCTTCACGGTGGCGGCTCCGCCGGCATGGGCGAGGGCGATTTTGTAGGAACCGGGGTGATCGAAGAAATAACCGGTATCGGTCATGCGCCACGAGTTGAGGCCGGATTTCACCTGGTTGGGTTTCCAGCCATAGGTGAGATAGGGGGTGGCGCTTTTTCCAGACATCCCGATGTAGCCGCTGGCGCCGATGCCCCAGAAGGTGGAGGGATCGAAGTCGGCGATTTCCTGCTGGATGCGGAAGCGTTCCTCTTCATGGCCTTTCCAGTTTTTGTAAATGTGGAACTTCGCCACCATCATCCGCTGGATATACTCGTGGCTGAGAATCTTGTTGCGCGGATCGGCGAGTTCCTTGTCCACGCGGGCGAGGGCTTCCTGATAGTCGGCGTCGGTGAGGGTTTTTTTACCGCCCTGGGTGTCGAGAGCCTCGTTCCATGCGGGCTTGGCCCATGGCACGCCGCTTTTCGGGTCGCCGGGGAATCCGAGCCAGCGGACGGCTCCGCTCTGGTCCTGCGGATCAAGTTGTTTGATCAGATTGTGGACCGGTTGGTAGCAATTGCCATTGCCCGGCCAGTTGGCGAAGCCGAGCACGGCGAGCGCCTGGCGGAGTCGTTCGGCTTTTTCCGGGCCTTGGGATTTCTCGGCCATGGCGAGGTGCTCGTCGCGGGCGATGCGGGTTTCGCGGAGCTTGCGGATGCTCTTCGCGAGCGCGGCCGGCGTCAGGTCGTCGCGCAGCGTGTCGATGGCGGCGATGGCGCGCCCTTCGGAATCCGTGAGGGCCACGCGCGGGCAGCGGTTGCCGTCCCACCAGGTGAAACTGGCATTGCGCTCGGCGAGGCGCTGGGCCTCGGTGACGCGGGCGAGGGATTTGGCGAGCGATGCGTCATCGAATACCGCGGCGCGCATGCAGGCGGGGACGTGCTGCGGCCACAGCGAGTGGGCGATGAGCGTGATTTTCAGGTTGGTGCCGGGGCTGACGGGCGAGGCGAGGGCGAGGATGAGCGAGCGCGGTTGGCGGGTGTGGGCACCCGGATTCCAGCCGTTGCCTCCCTGGTCCTTGATGCCGTCGATCAATTGCAGGGCGGGCATGTTGGCCTCCGCCGCGCTGCCCCACGCGTGAGTGATTTTCAAGGGCCGGGTGTCGCCGGCCACCTCGATCTCGGACAGGGCGAAGTTGCCATTGCTCGCGCGGCCCGAGCAGGCATTCGGCAGCGAGGCGTCCGGGAGGAAATCCAGGCGCAGCAACTGCCCGCCGCGGCTGGCGCGGAGATTGAGCGTGAGGGTTTCCCGCGCGGGATTGTGTTCGCCCTTGGAATCGTCCAGCAACCAGGCTCCGTCGGCGCGTTTCTTGAATGTGGCCCCGCCCGCGGCGCTGATCGAGGTGGTTTCATCGTCCGGCAGGGGCGAGCCGGGAGCGGTGGTGCGCAGGAAACGGGCGAGTCCCGCCGGATCATCGCCGGAGCCGATCGCCGGCGCGCCCGGACGCTCCGGCCTGTCCACGGTCGTGAGGATGAAGCCATCGCCCAGGTTTTTCACGAATTCCGGCGAGCTCCAGGGATTTTTATAAAGAGTCTCGCCGAACCGGTTCCAGTCGCTGCCGCGCTGGAGGACGACGATGTCGTTGCCGTTCGCCTTGGCTTGTTCGAGGGCTTCGGTGAAGTCGGCGGCGCGGGTGGTCGGCGCCGCGCCGAGCAGGGAGGGGGTGCAGCACAAGAGGGCGGCCAGGCGGAACAGGGGAGTCATGGCGGTGAGGGAACTTCGTGGGATTTTTCGGACGCGGTCGGGTGGCCTGCGCGCTGGAGCATGGTAGCGGATGAAAATGAAGGAAGTGAAAATCCGGGAAGCGGCAAGCATACGGGCATGATCGCCGGAAAACCAATCCTCAGTTGACCGAATGCTCATACTTTATTCCACCGGAGCCCCCAAGGCCTGCCCCTGCCGGTGAAGTAGTCCGCATCGCGCGTCCGGGCCCCGGCTGAACGCTTCCCGTCGCCGGAAGGAATACCGTGCCACCGGGTTGACGCCCGGCCGTTCGTCAGCCAACTTGTCGGCACTCACCGGAATCCCCGCCCGGCGCTTCTTCCTTTCTCATCTATTTTCCGCACGCTTCACCCATGAAGATCCTCACCGAGCAAGCATCGAGTTCTCCGTCCGATCCGGCCCGGTTGGTGGATTCTGAGCAAACCCTTGATTATCTGGAGTCACAAATCCCGGGCCTCTCCGCCGCAGCGGTGGACGTGGCCTACTGGCAGGCACTGGCTGCAGGGCAGGCGGTGCTGGTGAGCGATGAGGGGGGCATTTACCAAGCGTTCCCCGATGGCACCCGCAAGCTGGTGAAGGCGCTGGCAAAACCTCTCAGCGTGCCGGTGGGAACCCGGGTGACGATTTCCAGATCATGAACGTGCCCCGTCTGCGCGTGTTTGCCGGCCCCAATGGATCGGGCAAGAGCACGATTAAAAGCGTGGTGCCGCCCGGATTGCTGGGTGTTTACCTGAACCCGGATGAACAGGGCCTATCTGTTCGACAATTCCCGCCAAGGAACCGACCATCTCTGGGTGGCGGAAATCACGGATGCCCGGGACTTGGAAATGAAATGTGATCCAATGCCGCTGTGGTTCCAGCAGTCGGTGTGGGAAAAAATCACCCCGCCTGCCGGTGAAGTAGTTCGCATCGCGCGTCCGGGACCCGGCTGAACGCTTCCCGTCGCCGGAAGGAATACCG
>CAYXZE010000064.1:0-1554 GCA_964469395.1 uncultured Luteolibacter sp. | reverse complement strand
CGCATCGCGCGTCCGGGACCCGGCTGAACGCTTCCCGTCGCCGGAAGGAATACCGTCAGGGCATCTACATTTGAAGTAAAGCAAGTTCAATGTGAATGCGCGAGGACCGACCCCGTTCATTCGAAATCAGGGGGTTAAATATACCTTTTTAAGGTTCCCTCCAGTTTTTGCATTTGGGAATGCATTTGGGAAAAGGGTATGAATCTGATTGATTTCCTCGGCATCCGGGGAAGTGAATTCCGCGTCAGGAATTTGCTGGACTTCGGCAATTTCGTGGTCGGCCAATTCGATGAATCCTACGTTTTGAGTTGCGGTTGCGATCTGTTTTAATTTTGTAGCCGCAGCTAAAGCTTTCGCTTTATCCGGTTTGATAAACATATAGAAGAATTTGGCGCAATACACCGCCACGACATCAGGGGGCGTTAGCGCCATTTTGGCCGTCAAAAGGACTTCGATGTCATCATGCTTGTTTTGGGTCCATAAGGTGTTGAGTTCCCCTTCCGTGGTGGCATATAACCCAAGTGCCTTTTTATTTAGAGGCAGCGTGACGGAAATATTCCAATACTGCGGAAACATGTATTTTTCGACGCTTCCTTTGACGGGTTTGCCCTCGGCGTCGATGCGATCACTCGTGGTCAGCATTTCGTCGGGGAAATTACTTTCCCAAGATACGACCATTTCCCTCCCTTTGGAACTTTCCGCGCCATAAGCATCTTCCAAATGGAATTCGAATTTCAAACTTTTGCCCGGATACACGGTATCCCCCCTGATGGATTTCGGCCTGGAATATCGCTTGGAGCTTTTCTGGGCGAATTCCTTGGCCCATTCTGGCTCCTGGGCGATTTCTTTGCCCGTTTGGTCCATTAGTTTGAAATAGAACACACTGCTATGGGTCTGTAAATTAACCGTGGCGATCGGGTGTCGCGAGAAATTGGAAAGCTCGCAAGTGATGAGTGTTTTGCCGCTATCGTCAATTTTGGAATCCACCTTGATTCCCACATCCTCTCTTCTATTCGTCACTGGAGTGGCAAAAGCAAGCGTTGATGGTGCGATGGAAAGCGCGATACAGGCGAAAATTGCCCGCTGGATAGATTGAATGATTCGAGTCATTGTTTTGGGTTTCATGCGCCGCATCAAAGCTCGATTGGCTTTTGAGGGTTTGGGGCGTGAAATAGTTGCATGAGTTGATTTCTATTCAGGCCGTCGCCCGCCGATCCCGATTCTCCCTGCTTCAATACTTATTCTCTTTTCGATACTCTCAATCGAACTCTCCAAAACTGCCGGATCTCCCCTGCTCCCGCTAAGACGATTCATATCTTTCAGGATTTTTTTCAACGGAATCAATGATTCGGATGTTCCTATTAAAGCAAGAGAAGAAAACACCGCCATATTATAAGTGCCCCCCTGTTTATCCAGTATGGACAGCAGGAATTTCTCATTTTCTTTTGTAGGAAAGTTTCCCATTAATCTAATTACTCCACAAGCATAATTTGTGAGAAGCATATCTGCATGAGGATCCTTGGTAAGGATATCATTCAAAGGCTTCTTTAGATC
>CAYXZE010000063.1:0-11043 GCA_964469395.1 uncultured Luteolibacter sp. | reverse complement strand
GATTCAAGCTGAGGTTTGTCGCCCCCTTCCGACTTTGACCCGGGGCGGGTAGCGGGTTGTCCAGTGCTTTTATTGTTAGCCCATTGTTGTTCTCTGTCACGCCACCAGCGCAATCCGAAGCCCAGCCCACCCAGCAGAATCGAAAATACCGCCATAAGAATCGGCAATAGCCAGTGATGCGAGAAGTAATCAATCCGTGATTGATGCGGGGAGGTCTTGAGGTAGCGGATCGGTATGGTATCCCCAACGTCGAACTCCCGCCCATCGCCTGTCGATGATCGATCCGTGAAATCCTCACCCGAAGCATCTTTGTAGGTGTATACTGGAGACCGGCTCACATGACCTTCGTCGTCCTTTCGCTCGACAATCTTCGTGACCACCCCATGCGTCCGAATGCTGTTCGAAAGGAAGTAGATCGAATAGAACGACGAGCCAACAGCTGTCAGGAGAAAAACGCCTGCTCCGATGAAACACAAAATCCACGGCATCGGCGACACCGGGCGCCCGGTTCTAAAAGTTGCGCCCAATGACATTCCCTTTGTGATGCCGAACATGAAGCCAATCGCCATGCCGCCGAATAGTGTCGCGATAAAGGCAATTACGAGGACGAGGGAGGATTCCATTTTCTATGGCTAACGTAGAGTGGTGGCACCGGCGGGATCAGGCTCCGAATTCAACTGATCTAGAAGAGATCGGTGTGAGTCCCGGTTCTGCCCATAACCAGTTCATCCGGTAAAAGAGCCTGATGGCTTCAGTCGAGGTCAACCCCAACGAATCCAGAATGCGTTCCGTGACCTCCTTGGTGGAAGGGTCGATGCGTGCGTGGATGACTGCCGAATGTGCCATGCGGGGAGTGTGTCACAATTGCAACACGCCGCAAACGCTATTTTTGCAGCGGCTTCGGATTTCTTATGGTTCTATAGATTGCAGAATAGATGGAAGACTCCGCGAATAAAACATAAATATCCAAGCGACCCGGCAAAAGCGCTGGAACCGTTGCTACCATGGTGATGCCACCCCTATCCGCCGCCCCTGCCGGGGCGGAATGTCTTTTGGTCATGTGTCCGGTGGCTCACGCCACCGGCTAATTTCTAACTGTCCAGCCGGGCGGAAGACCGCCGGGTGTTCCTTTTACTCATTGTTGCAGCATCTTCGATGCCGCGCATAGTCCTGCGTCTATTTGTTAGGTTGCCACCAGAACCAGAGCGAGCTTGTTGCCGAGCCTATCGACCAATCTCCATTTCCTTTCGCAATATCGTCGATACCGCGTTCAAGTCCGCTCAAGCCATTCGCTCCCGTCTCAATCAATACGACTCCGTTGTCTTCTGAGATTGCCCAGTGATCATCGGAATTATCCCGACGAAAACGCAATTCAACATGCTTTGCCGCAATACATCGGTGTGAGCAATTTGGGACCGAAAGGATTCGGGGAGTGGGTAAGTTGAGTGAAAACTTCTTGCGTGCGGGATATTTTGCTTCTCGAAACCGCTCGACGAGACCGCGTAAGAAGTTGCATCCATCCGCGTCGGCAGTGAGATGATATCCGCAATGATTCGTGGGGAATCCATTGTAGTGCCAAAGGGAAATCGATCCCCGGCGGCTCCACTTTTCTATCTCGGTATCGGCCATTTTTAATGGATACTCAATTAGGTTAGTCAAGTCGCTGGCAATTTCTGTAACGCTTCAAACGGGACGAGCGGGTTTAGTGATTGCCAGCATTGTTCGCTAATCCACATGTCGGCGTTTAGCTTGTGAAAGCATGAGTGACACACGGTTACAATGCGCCAATCTGCAGTGCCCTGGCAGTTTATGGTCATCAATGGCTTGATCGGCTCGTCCGTGAGGCCATCTTCGGGATACGGGTAAACCTCGTTAATTGAGGTGTCCTTCTCCAGTCCACAAGCCAGGCAGCGCTGCTTCATCGTGAGAAGTTCCGCTCAATACAGTTTCTTGCCGTAAACGAGGAAGTTCCGCAGGTGGAAGCGGCCGGGGCGTTTGGCGGTGCCGGCGGGGGGCTGGCGTTCGAGGCGGACGTATTTGGCGCGAGGGGCTTTGCCAGCGAGGTCGATGCGCATGACGGCTTCCGCCTTGTCGCAGGTGGCGACTTCCGTCCAGGTCTTGCCGTCGGTGGAAACGAGGACTTTGAACGGCACGGCCCATTGGGATTCCTCATGGTTCGGGGCGTATTCGTAACGGTTGACGGCGACGATGCCGGTGATTTCGGCCTCGCCGGCGAGCATGACCTGGGCCCAGGGCCGGGCCTCGGCGTTGGTGTCGAACCAGCCGGGGGAGGTGCCGTCGATTACGGATGGATGGGAGCGCGGGCGATCGGACTTGGCGGAGCTGCTGGTTTGAAGAATGGCGTTTTTTCCTAACAAGTCTCCGGTGAAGGGGGTGATTTTCGGGGCGGCTTTGAGCTGTTCCGGGGTGAGGTGGATGTCCCGCGGGGTGAGCGGCGGCAGCAGTTTGGTGGCCATCAGGGTCCAAAGCTGGTAGGATGATAGGTCGCCCGCCTCGCTGGATTTCTTCATGCCGGCCATGATCTGGGCGTTCATTTGGTTGGCATCGGCGGATTTTCCGAGGGAGGAGAAGAAGGTGCCGATGGCGGTGGCATAAGCGGTGGCGGTGGCGGGTGTGCCAGCGAACCGGGTGCCGCCCCATTTCAGGACTTCTCCGAAGACGCGGTTTTGCGAGGCGTTCGGGGAATGGTGAATGACGAGCAGGCGTTTCATGAACTCGATGGCGAGCTGCGGGTCGCCGAGGGAATCCGCCTGGGTGTTGAGCACGCGGGCGATGTTGTAGCCCATGAAGCGGGGGGCGTTCGACTGCTTGAGCTGCTGGTGGCACTGGAGGAGGAGGGCCATGCGTTCTTCCGGTTTCATCGCGGGGGCGGCCTTGGCATGGCAGCGGTTGATGAGCGCCCAGCCGGCTTCGTGATGGGGGGCGAAGGCGGTGGCGAGGTTGAGGATGATTTTTTTCCAGGTGTCCGTGGATACGCCGGGGGTGGCTTCGAGGGTCTTGATGCCTTCGAGCTGCAAGGGGTAGTTGATCGGATGGGCGGCGACGGCCTGGCTCCACGCATCGATCCACGCGAGTTTGCGATCCTGATAGACATGGGCGGCCCAGGAGAGGCGGGATGACTGACGGAAGGCCTCGCGGTCGGCGTGAATGGTCTCGTAAAGCCCGTACATGGTGGGGAAGCCGGTGCCTTCATAGACGGAGAATCCATTGGTTTCCGGGCCGCTGACGTCATTGCCGGTGGCCCAGGTGCCGTTCCGGGTGCGGACGACGTAGGCGCAGTGGGCGGGCTGGCCGACGGTGGTGGACATCACGCCATGGGCGCGGGAGACGACGGTGCCGAATCCGGAAAGCGTGCCGCAAACGCCGCCGACCCATTGGTGGGCGCGAAACGGGCGCTCGCCGAAGCCGGGGCCGTAATGATGCATCCACGGGTTCACGTAGCCCCAGCCCTGGACGGAGTAGCCGTAAACATTCGGATCGATGTAGGCGATGTGGTGACAGGCTCCGACGTAGTCGGAGAGCCGCATCTGCATGCGATCGACGAGGAATTGATAGTCGGCCTGATTTCCGGTGAGCAGGACGGCCCAGCGCATTTCACGGGTGTCGAGATCGTCGAAGGAGGCATGGAGCAGGCCCGCGCGGTGGGTGCGGACGATGTCGCGGAAGCGGTCCAACATCCGGTAGCGGTTCATGTTCCCGGCGGCGAGGGCGATGGAGGTGGCGACTTTCCGATAGAGCGGTTGGTCGATTTCCCGGGCATTGGCGTGGAGCAGGCGCAGGTTCTCGATGGCGAGGGGCCACTTGGCGTTGTCATTGGCGAGGAAAGATTCCATCCACTCGACATCGTTGGTGAGGGCCTGGATGAAGGCGGGGCCGCCGGGGCTCTGCGCGAGTTGTTGGAAGGTATCGGCTCCGCAACGGCGGAGGAGTTCGTGGAAGGCGAGGTGCCTGCGGGCGGTTTCGGAGACGATGGATTTTTCCAGAGCGGCGCGGTTTTGCGAGAAGGCGGTGTTGAGCTTGTCCTGCAATTCCTCCTGGAGTTTGGCGTAGTTCACGACCGGGGCGGCGGCGGGGGCGGCGGGCTCGATGAGCCAGGGCTCGATGGAGAAGGAGCCGTTGCTGTCTGTCTGGTCGGGGGCGGCTTCGAGCTCGGCCAGCAGGGTGTGGGGGCGGCCGGGTTTCCATGCGGAGCAATCGAGGGTGGCTACGACTTTGGACTTGGGGGCGGGGCCGAGGTCGGTGTCCGGGCTGGCTTCGGCGACCACGGTGTGGCCGTCCATCAGGGCGATGCGCCTGAGCTTGAGTTTGCCTTTGCCGCTCGCATGGGTGAGGGTGATTTTGTAGGTTCCGGGGTGGTCGAAGTATTCGGCGGTGTCCGTCATTTTCCATGAATTGACGCCCGGCTTCACTTGGTTCGCCTTCCAGCCATAGGTGAGGTAGGGGACGGGGCTTTTACCGTACATGCCGATGTAGCCGGCGGCGCCGATGCCCCAGAAGGTGGCGGGGTCGAGGGCGGCGATTTCCTGCTGGATCCGGAAGCGTTGTTCCTCGCGGCCTTTCCATTTTTTATAAATGTGGAACTTGGCGATCATCATGCGCTGGATGTTCTCGTGGCTGAGGATTTTGTTGCGCGGATCGGCGAGTTCCCTGTCCACGCGGGCGAGGGCTTCCTGATAGTCGGCGTCGGTGAGGACTTTTCCGTCTTTGGTGGAAAGCGCTTCATTCCATGCGGGCTTGGTCCATGGCACGGCTCCTTTCGGATCGGTGCTGAAGCCCAGCCAGCGGATGACGCCGCTGACATCCTTGGGATCGGCGGCCTTGATTTGATCGTGGATGACTTTGTAACAATTGCCGTTGCCGGGCCAATTGCGGATTTCGAGCGCTTCGAGGGCTTGTCGCAGGAGTTCGGCTTTTTCCGGTCCTTGCGCGCCTTCGGCCTTGGCGAGCCATTCGTCGCGGGCCTGGCGTTTTTCCCGCATTTTTCTGACGCGCCCGGCAAGGGATGTGGGTGAGGGGTCGCTCTGCGGCTTGTTTTCGGCGGCGATTCCGCGGCCATCGGAATCGAGCAGGGCCACGCGCGGGCAGCGGGTGCCGTCCCACCAGTTGAAGGCGGCGTTCTTACGCGCGAGCGTCTGGGCGTCCACGACTTGGGTGACGGCTCCGGCGAGTGAGTGGTCCTCAAGCACGGCGGCGCGCAGACAGCCGGGGACGTGTTGGCCCCATTTGGAGAGGCACGCGAGATTGACGTTGAGGGTGGCTCCGGCCCGGACGGGTTCGGGCAGCACCAGCAGGAGCGTGCGGGGTTTGCGGTCGTTGGCCCTGGAGTTCCAGCCGTTCGCTCCGTCATTGCTGATGCCGTCGATCAACTGGGATACCGGCATGTCATTGTCGGAGTGGCTGGCCCATGCCCGGGTGATGGGCAGGGGTTTGCCTTCGTGTTTGATTTCGATTTCGGAGATAACGAAATTTCCGTTAGCCGCGCGTCCGCTGGCGGTGCCGGGCAGGCCGGGGTCGGGCAGGAAATCGAAACGGAGAACCCGCCCGCCATTGCGGGTCCGCATGCTCATTTCGAGCGTGTCGGTGGCCGGGTTGCGCTCGTTTTTCGGGTCATCGACCAGCAGGGAGCCGTCCGCCCGGCGTGTGAACGACGCGCCGCCCCTGGTGCGGAGTTGGGTGATTTCATTGGCGGGCGGCGAGGTGCCGGGGGCTGTTTCCCGGGTGAGGCGGGTGACCGCCGTGCGATCGCCCGCGGAGCCGATGGCGGGTGCTCCGGGCTGCTCCGGCCGGTCAACGTCCACGAGGATGAAGCCGTCTCCCAGGGCGTTGATGAATTCCGATTTCTGCCAGACGTTTTGATAGAGCGTCTCGCCCGCGCGGTTCCAATCGCTGCCGCGCTGGAGGACGACGATGTCGTTACCGGAGGATTTCGCCCGGGCGAGGGCTTCCGTGAAATCGGCGGCGCGGGTGGTGGGGGCGGCATCCACTACGGCGGACGCGCACAGGAGGAGGGCGGGGAGGAGGAGTTTCATGGGAATTTATTTCGCCTCCACCACGCCGATTTCGGCGACGACGGCGTGGTTCATGTCGAGGGCGTGTTTGGCGATGAATTTGAAATAGCGGGCTTTGGCTGCGGGAAACTTGATGGTTTGCTCGACCGGGTTGGCGCGGAGGTTGCCGAACTCGCCAGCGGCGACTTGCTGCCAGTTTCTGCCGTCGCGGGAAATCAGGAAGGCGTATTGATCGACCATGCCGTTGGTCGTGCCGTCCTGGCGGGGCTGATAGGTGAAGCCGGCCAGTTGTTTTTCCCTGCCCATGTCCACGGCGAATTCCTGGGGCAGCGTGTGCTCGCGATCGTCGGCGTGGGTGTGCCAGATGGTGGACGGGTTGCCGTCGATGGCGTTTGAGGCCTTGCCGCCGTTGGTTTGCTCGAAGGATGTGGAGATGATCTTCCAGCCGGCTTTTTGCGCCGCTTTCGGGTCTCCGCCGACGGGCTGGATCCAGGGCTGGAATTCAGGCTCCTGATAGAGTCCGAAGTCGGACAGGGCGGGGCAGACCGGGGACTTGGTGACGCGGATGCGGATCTTGTTGGTGGTGGTTTGCGGGACGCGCCAGAGGCGGCGGGCACCGATGGACTCGGCTTTTGCGAGTTCTTTCCACGCGCCATCCTGCCAGGCGTCCACTGCCACGCCTTCGAGGCGCAGGCCCAGGCGGATGTCCTCGCGGAGGCTGATGAGATTGAAGGTTTTGTGGCCCTTGAGTGTCAGGGTTACTTCGGGAGTGGTGACCGCGTCGTCGCTGACCCAGGCGCTCCACATGTCCCTGTCTAACAATTTTTCCGGGCCGTATGCCGGATCGCCGCCGCGGGTGTTGCTGGCGGCGAGGGCGGCTCCATCCGCTAGATTGCGGGCGAAGGTTTGTTTCAAATGCTCTCCGAGCTGGCGCAGGCTTTCGACGTCGTTTTCATGGAGCCGTCCGCGCGTGTCGGGCGGGACGTTGAGGTTGTAGGTGCCGCCGTGGCCGACGGAGACGAGGTATTGGCGCATCAGGTTTTCCGGTGAGCGCGGGTTCTGATCGGGGTGGAAGAACCAGCCGCCGCGGATGGAGACATCGACCTCGGCCGGGACCCAGAACTTGCCGCCGAGTTCGCCGGAGCCGAGGAATTTTTCATCGAGGTGGCCGGGGGCCGCGCCGGGCGCGTAGTTGATCGTGGCCCGGCAGGGGTCTGGGGAAGTGCCGCTTTCGTTGCCGACCCAGCGGCAGTCGGGGCCGACATCCGAGAAGATCACGGCCTGGGGCTGGAGTTTGCGGACCATCGCCCACTTGTCCGGCCAGTTGTAATAGGTGGAGCGGTCAACGCTGCGGCTGCCGCCTTTTCCGCCGTAGTAGCCGCTGCCGCCGTTTGCTCCGTCGAACCAAACCTCGAAGATTCTGCCGTATTGGGTGAGCAGCTCGCGGATTTGTTCCTTGTAGATTTCCTCCGAGTATTTGGCGGTGCCGTAGTGCTCGTTGTTGCGGTCCCACGGGGAGACATAGACGCCGAACTCGAAGTTGTGCTTTTTGCAGGCGTCGGCGAATTCCCTGACAATGTCGCCCCTGCCGTTTTTATACGGGCTGGCGGAAATGTTGTGGGAGGTGGTTTTGGTGGGCCAGAGGCAGAATCCGTCGTGGTGCTTGCAGGTGAGGATGACGCCCTTGGCGCCGGCGGCTTTCAGGCTGGTGACGATCTGGTTGGCGTCGAAATCGGTGGGGTTGAAGATTTCCGGTTTTTCCTCGCCCGATCCCCATTCCACACCGGTGAAAGTGTTCAGGGTGAAATGGCAGAAGGCGTAGAACGGGCGCTCGATGTGTCTGACCTGGGCGGGTGTGGGCGTGGCTCCGTGGGGCGTTGGCGGCGCGGTGGCGGCTTCGGCTGCGAGGGTGGCGGAGAGGGCGAGGAGGAAATGGATGCTGCGGGTCATGGGTTTTTTGTCAGGTTGTGCCGGTAAATGGATTAGCGCGTGATCCGCAGGTCCTGGAGGATCACCCAGCCGGTGGATTTTGCGGTGGCACGGATGCGGACGGCTTTGATTTCCTTGCCGGCCAATTCGATTTTGGCGGCACCGTAGGAGAAGCCGGTCGCCTGGCTGAAGGTGGTGCCGTCGGTGGAAACTTCCAGCACGGCGTCGAGAATCTGGTCTTTGGTGCCATTCGGAACGCCGCTTTGCAGCGCCACTTCCTTGAGGGCGGTGGGGGTGGCGAACACCCAGGTGAGGGTGTCGTCTTTTTCCCAAACGCGCGACGACCACTGGTAGGTTTCCGGGTCGCCATCGAGCAATTTGTCGGCATCATGTTCCGCGCTGTAATGGGGGATTCGGGTCTCGATGGTGAGGCCGGGGATCACCTCGCCGGTGAGTTTTTCGATCAGCACGGTGCCGGCGGCATCGGGTTTGGTGCCAGTGAAGCGGGCCTCGACCACCAATTCCAAGGAGGCGGGGACGGTTTTTCCGATTTCGAAAATGGCGGTGTCAGGCCGGGTGGTGGGGGTGCCGGGCAAGGTGACGGTGCCGGAACGGAGGGTCATGCGGTCGATGGCGAGGCCCTCGCCGCCTTTGGTTCTGGCCATGCGGATCCGCCAGCGGCCGGATTCGTTGACATGATCGCGCACCTTGTAGGTCAGGGTTTGCGGTTCGTTGGTTTTCCAATCTTTCACTTCCCAGGTTCCGGCGGGGTCGATGGTCGCGCCGCGGTTGAGCGGGGAGCTGATGGAATACGCGGGCAGGACGGTGCGCATCACCAGTCCGCCTCTGACATTTCCATCCAGGGGCTTGCCGTCCCACAGTCTGGCGGTGTCGCTCTGGAACGGATCGCTGCCATCGAGGGTGTATTTTACCTGGGCTCCGGCGTAGGGCGGCTGGATCCGGATGAGGCCGCCGGCGAGTTTGGCGGCGGGTGGTTCGAGGCGGAAGAGGCGGCCCATTTCCGCAAAGCGGGCGAATTGTCCGCCCAACCGGTTGCGGAAGCTGGTGAAATCGCGTTCAGCCTGCGGGGTCCACGCCATTTCCGCGGTGGCGCAGAGGCGCGGCCAGATTTTGTAGTTCGCGCAGTCACTCTCGTCCCTGAGTTTGAGCCAGCCGGATTCGCTTTCCCAGCCTTTGACAAACTCGGTCCACAGGGCGGCCTGCACGCCGAGAACCCGGGCCTTTCCGGCGTCGTCCAGTCCGCTTTCCGCGCCGATGGGATCGAACTCATACGCCCGCTCGATACCGACAGGACCGGCCCACCAATGGGATGGCGGCTCGTCCTGGGCGTTCGGATAGGGCATGTCGAAATAACAACTTCCGCCCGGAGCCATGACGGCGGGCGCGCCATTTTTCGCGGCGTGCCAGCCGGGGCCGGCGCCGGTCCACGTCATGATGGCGGTGTCGCGGCTGAGCCGGTCGTCCGCGATTTCCTGCCAGCCGATCATTTTTCGGCCGTGCTTTGTGATGATGCCTTCCAGACGCCGGGTGAAATGCACCTGCACCTGATGGAGGTTGGTGAGTTTTTCCTTTTCCATCAGCGCCTTGATCTGCGGGCACTCCTCCCAGATCTTGTGGTTCACCTCGTCCCCGCCGATGTGGATGTAGGCGAAGGGGAAAATCGAGGTGATCTCGCCGATGATGTCATCGACCATTTGATAGTTCGTCTCCTTGGCGGGTGAAATGGCATTGGCCTTGTAGCCTTGGACCGAGACGGCATCCGAGAGTTTTTCGGGCAGCGTTTCGGGATAGGCGGTGGCGATGGCCAGGGCGTGGCCCGGCAGGTCCACCTCGGGCATGATTTCGATGTGGCGTTGTTTGGCGTAGGCGACCAGTTCCTTGAGCTGCTCCTGGGTGTAAAATCCGCCGTAGCGTTTGAATGTCTCGCCCTCGCGGGTGTTGGGCAGGGGGCATTCCGTGCCGCGCCACGCGCCGATTTCCGTGAGCTTGGGGTATTTTTTGATCTCGACCCGCCAGCCGTCGTCGTCGGTGAGGTGGAGTTGCAGCAGGTTGAGCTTCTGGGACGCCATGTCGTCGATCAACTGCTTGAGGAACTCGACCGGGAAAAAGTGGCGGGACGTGTCGATCATGAATCCGCGCCATGCGAAGCGCGGGCGGTCCTCGATTTTGACCGCGGGCACGGACCATGTGACATCAGCCGCCTTTTTCCGGCCGTATGCCTGCGGTGGCAGGAGCTGGCGGAAGCTTTGGGCTCCGTAGAACAATCCGGCGGCGGTGGCGGCCTGGATTTTCACGCTGCCGGGGGTTGCGTCCAACCGGTATCCCTCGGTCCCCAGCGCGTCCTTCAGCGAAGTGTCGAGAAAGAAGCCCAACGACTGCGCTGCCGCGTCCGTCTTCACCGGCAAGGCGTATCCGGTCGGTTTACGCAACTGGTCCGCAAGCCATTCCGCGGCGGCGATTTCCTCCGCCTTGGCGGCTCGCAGGCTCGTGCCGGGGGTGAGTTGGAACTCGCCCTTTCCCAGAGTGATCGATGCCGGGCGGGGGATCAGGGCTGGCAACGGCTCCGGGGCTCCTGCCTGGGAAAGGGTCAGGGACGAGAGCAGCGCGATGAGGACGCGTGGGATGGGACGTTTGGACATGGCTGGCGCTGATACGTCCTTGGAAATTCCATTCTTTCAGGCGATTCGCGTTCGGGGGCGGAACGGACTGAACCCCTCTGCCTCATACCCGCCAGCCGTGGCTTGAGCAAACCCACCCCAGCCGGAACCCGGTCGACTTCCGGTCATCGCCGGTCTCAATTACGGTTTTGCCTCCGCCACGTGGCATCATGTGGTAGATCGCATTGGGATACTGGAATCTGATCGGCCTCATCATGCCTCTGCTTGCCCGATGATGCGTCCGCCACAGGATCATTGTGAATTCGCGAGGTCCCGTTCACGGATTAACAGAACGAAATGTTGAAATCCAAGGACCGACCCGAATGGTGCGAGCAAGAACTTCGAAGATCTGTTCATCCGTGAGCACTGACCCATTCAATAGGAAAATCTAGGACTGACCCCGTTCA
>CAYXZE010000062.1:0-11084 GCA_964469395.1 uncultured Luteolibacter sp. | reverse complement strand
TTTTCCTGTTTCCCCGCTTGGCACGTCCGCGGGATCGCCCGCATGATCCGGCCATGCCACGCATCCTCATCACATTGGGAGACCCCGCCGGTATCGGCCCCGAGGTCATCGATCTCGCGCTGGCGGCGGTGAGGATTCCCGAGGGGATTGAAATCGAAGTTCTCGGTGACCGGAGTGCGGGAGTCCCGGGAAAACCGGACGCCCGCTCCGCCGCCGCCGCGCTGGCCGCGCTGGATGAAGCGGTGCGCCAAATGAAGGATGGCAGCGCGGACGCGGTCGTCACCGGACCGGTTTCGAAGGAAAATTTGCAGGCGATCGGTTTCCCGTTTCCCGGGCAGACGGAATATTTCGCGGATGCTTTCGGCGTGGCGGACTACGGCATGCTGCTAACGGGCGCGACGCTGACGGTGGGATTGGCGACGATTCACGAGCCTCTCGCCAGGGTGCCGGAGCTGTTGACGGTGGAGCGGATTGTCCGGATCGGGCTGCTCACCGCGGATTTCCTGAAACGGCGGGGCATCCATCATCCGCGAGTCGCCGTCGCGGGTCTCAATCCCCATGCCGGAGAAAACGGCGCGTTCGGAGATGAGGAAATCCGCATCATTCAGCCCGCCATCCGGCACCTGAACGCTCTGGAGGTGGCTTCTTTCTCGGGACCGGCGGTGCCCGACGCGATTTTCCGGGATGCGGCGCGCGGCGGCTACGACGCGGTGCTGGCGATGTATCATGACCAGGGCTTGATCCCGTTGAAACTGCTGGATTTCGACACGGCGGTGAATGTGACCCTCGGTCTGCCGAAGCCCCGGACGAGTCCCGATCACGGCACGGCCTTCGCCATCGCCGGAAAGGGTCTGGCGAACCCTTCCTCCATGATCGAGGCGATCCGGCTCGCCTGCGAACTCGCATGAAAAAGAGCGCGGCGCGGTCAGGATGGCGGTTGGAAATCCCGGAAACGTGTCAATCCGCGGACTTTGAAATCAGTTGTCTGATGATGGCGATGTGCTCGTTGTTTTGTGATGTCGTTCCGGAGGATTGTGCCGATGGGGTATGGCTTCGGTAGCCGCCTCCATACGTTGGCGTGATCGTGGTTGTCCCTTTTCCCGGGGCATGGATTCTTCCGCCGCCACCGTAGCTTGGCGTGTAAGTCGATGTTCCCTGGCCGGGAGTGTGAATCCTCGCGCCTCCTCCATAGGTGGGGGTGATTGTCGTTATTCCTTTCCCGGGAGTGTGGATTCTTCCGCCGCCACCGTAACTTGGCGTGTAAGTCGATGTCCCTTGACCGGGAGTGTGAATCCTCGCGCCGCCTCCGTAGGTGGGAGTGATGGTGGTAGTGCCCTTGCCGGGAGTATGAACCCGTCCTCCTCCTCCGTAACTTGGAGTATAGGTGGAAGTTTGAGAAAATGCCGGATACGCGAATGAGATGACGACGCCTAATTTGATAAGTAGTGATTTCATTGCGGGGACTTCTTGATCCTGTCTGGACAACAATAGAGTCGCGCCACCGGCGAGATCAAGTTCCGGATTCAGTTGGGGCGTTAGCGGCGACAGCCCCCCCCGGAATCCCGCTTGCGCCAGCGGGCGTCTGGAACTAGTCTCCGCGCTCAATGCTTGACCGGATTCCCAAAACCCTGCACCGCCGCGCGGCCCGCCTGGCGGGCGCGGCATGGCTGTTAGCCGCGGTTCCGGCTTCCGCCCAGGTGCCGGCACCGGCATCCCCGCCGCTGTCCACGGCCCAGTTCGATCCGTCCGATGTCTATTTCCAAGGCTACCTCGCGACCCGGGCTGCGGAACAGCTCGAAGCGAAGGGCGACTTTGTGGCGGCTGCGGAAAAATTGAAGAAAGCCCGCGAGTTGTTCGATACGGTTCATCGCCACTACCCCGCTTGGAAACCGGAAATGGTGGCCGGCCGGACCGCTCAGAATCAAGAAGCCCAAGAACGGCTTTTTTCCAAAGCCGAGGAACAACGCAAAAAAAAGCAGATCGTCGTCGCCGAGCTGGAAGGCGGTGTGAAAAGTCCCGGCACGGTGATCGATTCCCCGGCGGATTCGTTCCGGCAGCCGGGAATTCTTGAAGTCGATCCCATCGCCGCCCGCCGTCTGGCCGAGGCCGAGGCGGAGGTCAAGCGCCTGCGCGATCTCGCGAAAACCCAATCCGCCAGGGATGCCGAAGCGTCCCGCAACGAATCCCGCCTCCGCGACATCGCCGCCCAGCGCGATCTCGCCCAGGCCCAGCTCAATGCCGCCGAGGCCAATGTCCAGTCTCTCCGCAACCGCCTTGCGGTGAATCCGCTGGAGAGTGAGATGAAAACGCTCAACCAGCGTCTGGCAGACCTCGAACAGGAACGCGCGGCGATGGCGATGGCGCTCACCCAGAGCCGCGGTTCGCACACCGAGGCGCTTTCCAAAATCGCCATCCTTCAGGCGGATCTCACGGTGATGAAGCAGAAGCACGCCAACCTGGATCGCGATCTCAAGGTCGAGCGCGGCGTCAGTAACGAGGTTATCAAAGGCCAGCGCACGCAGCTCAGGGCATTGGAAAAAGAACTCGCCCGCAAGGATGGGGAACTCGCCAAGGCCAACGAGCGCATCAGCGGTCTCATCAACCAGCTTGCGGAAAGTCAGGACGCCTTCGCCCAGCTCCGCGCCGAGCGTGATTCCCTGTTGGTGGAGCGCGAGCAAATGAGCGCCCTGCTCAAGCTCAATGAAGCCAGCCGGATTCAGGACCTCGTGCAGCAAAACATGGGACTCGCCAAGAGCCTTCGCGAAGCCAATGAGAAGGTCGAGCGCCTCAATCTCGACAACAACAGCGCCAAGGACGATCTCACCGCCGCCCGGCGAGACCTCGCCATCGCCAAATCCCAAATCAACAAGTTCCACTTGGAAAGACGCGAGCAGGACAACCGTCTCGCGGAACTCAAAGAGCGTCTGAAAAGCGAGGAGGAAGCCCTCGCCAAGGGCCAGGTGACCGCCAATGCGGAAGAAATCGCCGTCTTGCGGGACATCATCGCCAGACAACTCCGGGTGCAGGAACGCCGCCGCCAGGCCCGTGACCAACTGCTGGAAGCGGTCAAGGAAATGGGAACCAAGGACGAGCGCGTCGCCGAAGCCATCGGAATGTTCGAGGGCGACGACATCCAACTGACTCCCGAGGAACAGCGCCTCATCGCCGACAAGAACGTGGATGGAGAGTTCGTTTCACCCGTCGCCAAAGACCGCGCGACCTTTGAAAGGAACACCGCCGAGTTGAATCGAGACATCGCCGTTTACGAACGCACCGCCGAGAAATCCTACGCGGCCGGCCGCCTGTTGCCGACACGGGAGCTTTTCCAAATGGTCATCGAGCAGCACCCGGGCCACATCCCGGCGCTCTGCAAGCTCGGCGTCGTCAATCTCCGGCTCAATGACCCCACCGCGGCCGTGGACAACTTCCGCCGCGCCGTGGAACTGGATGTGAACCAGCCCTATGCCCACCGGATGCTCGGTCTTTCGTTCTTCAAGCTCGGCGATCTTTCCGCCGCTGAAACCAGCGCGCGGAAAGCCGTGGAGCTGGCCCCGGACGACGCGACCAGCCACTTGCTGCTGGCCAACATCATTTACAATCTCGGGCGCATTGGCGAGGCGGAGTCCCATTTCAAAGCCGCCATTTCCGCCGACCCGCTTCCCAACGAGCCATACTACAATCTCGCCCTCATCTGTTCCCGCGACCAGCGTCTCGAAGCCGCCCGAACCTACTATCACGACGCCCTCGAACGCGGTGCCGTGCCGGATCCCAAACTCGAACAACGCCTCGCCGAATAATGAATGCCCGCCGTTTCATTCTCCCGCTCTCGCTGCTGTTAGCCGCATGTGGCTCGGATTCCGGTTCCCGCCCGTCCGCCGCCGCCGCGCCCGCCCGCCAGTCCCTGAACGAGCGGATGAGCGCGAGCAACGGCTACAAGCAGGACGCCAACGGCAACTGGGTGCCCCAGAACGACAAGCGCAGTTCGTTCGAAAGCAAGGGCGAGTCGAACTACGCCAAAAAGGGTTATCAAAAGCAGGTTTATAAAACCGGGGATTACTCCAAAAAATCCTGGTGGGGAAACAAGCAATACGATCGCAAGGCCTACTCCGGAAACACCGACGGCAGCCGTTTTCAAAAAACCTCCGGGCTCCAGGGCCAGGGTGCCCGCGAGGCCGGTAACGCCGCCAGAATCCCGGATCCCTACGCCACCAACACTTACGCCACCAATGCCGCCCGCGAGGCCGGGACGGATCGCCTCGGAAAAAACCCGGACGCGGCCACCGAAAACCGCCGGAAAGTTTTCCAACAGCCGGAAATCATCGACTGGCGCGAGCAACGCTCCGTCACCATGGAGCAGTCCAAGGGGATTCTCGGACGCTGATGGTGGGGTGCGGCTTGTTTCATGACGGGGGCAGGCTGACGTCGCTCAATAGTGCCAGCAGTGGCTCGTTGATGTAGAAATTCGTTTTGCCTTTTTTTTGTTTCCGGACGAACTCCGCGGTGGCTAACAGATCCAGATATTTGCCCGCCGTCACGCGGGAAACTCCCAGCTCCTTCTCCACGAACTCGATTTTCGTGTAAGGGTAGCGGAACAGGTTGTTGAGCAAATCCTGCGAGTATATTTTGGGCAGTCGTTCACGGAGGTCCTGCTGCGTTAGCTGCATCAGATCGCGGAGCTGCTTCACCAGAGAAATGGCGCTGCGTCCCGTCAGCGCGACGCCTCGCAGCAGATAGAGGCACCATTCGGCCCAGCGGTCCTCCTCGCGAACGGTTTGGAGCAGGCGGTAGTAATCCGCCTTGGTGGTGGTGATGTAGCGGCTCAAGTAGAGCACCGGCAGATCCAGCAGGCCCTCGCGCTGGAGGATCAGCAGATTCAGGATGCGGCCGGTCCGGCCGTTTCCATCGTAAAACGGATGGATGCTCTCGAACTGGTGATGGGCGACCGCCATTCGCAGCAGTGGATCAAGTCCGTCATCCGCGTGGATGAAATCAATGAGATTGGTCATCAATGCGGCCACTTCCGTCGCGTCTTGTGGCGGCTCGTAGATCACCCGCCCGGTTGCTTCGTTTTTCAGCACCGTGCCGGGCAGAGTGCGCAGGCCCGCCCGGTTTTGTTCGAGCTCCGCCTGCACCGCGAGTACGGTTTCCAAGCGGATCAAGCCCTCGCTCCGCACGGCTGAGAATCCCACCCGCAAGGCGGAAACATAGTGGCGCACCTCTTTGGCGGCGGGCGAAGTTGAAGAATTCTCGTCCGAGGCGAAAAGCTCATCGTGTGTGGTGATGATATTCTCGATCTCCGAGCTGTCCTTGGCCTCCTGGATGGACAGGGTGTCGAGCAAGATTCCTTGATTCGGCAAGGATTCGCACAACCCTTTGAGCTCCGCCACTTGTCGGTGTGCCTCTGTGAGCGCCACCCATACTTCACGGGTGTCCAATGAGGCGGAGTTTTTTAAAGGCAAAGGTGGAAGAGAGGACATGATAAGAAAAGTGAATTTTCTTATCATGTTTCCGGTAACGTGCAAATAAAATTCACTTTTCTGGTCATGACGCTGGTGTCGTGTCGGGATTCTACCGTTTTATCGACACGCGCGATGGTGAAAGTTTTCACCTTTTGCGATTTTGCCGCTCTTTCTGTAAAACTTTCTTCGCAAACGAGGAAGACGAAGAAACGGCAAAGAATCTCTTCGGCAGGCGAAAACTTTTTTCCTCGTCCTCCCGCCCGCCTCTCCCTCACCCTCCCGCCGCAATGCTCAAGGCCGGAATCGTAGGACTACCCAATGTCGGTAAATCGACACTCTTCAATGCTGTGACCCGCACCCGCAAGGCGGAGGCGGCGAATTATCCATTCTGCACCATCGATCCGAACGTCGGCATCGTCAGCGTGCCGGACCCGCGGCTCGCGGTGCTTTCGAAAATTTCCGGCTCGCACAAGCTGGTGCCCACGGCCATCGAGTTCGTGGACATCGCCGGACTGGTCAAGGGCGCGTCCGAAGGCGCCGGCCTCGGCAACCAGTTCCTCGCCAACATCCGTGAGACCGACGCCATCGTGCAGGTCGTCCGGTGTTTTGAAAATGACGACATCATCCACGAACTCGGCTCCGTCGATCCCATCCGCGACATCGAAATCATCAATTCCGAGCTGATCCTCGCCGACATGGCATCGCTCGAAAAACGCCGCCATTCGCGCGAAAAAAAGGCCAAGGGCGGCGACAAGGAGTCGAAGAAGGAAGTCGAGCTGATCGACATCATCATGCCGCATCTCGATCAGGGGAAACCGGCGCTGACGATTGATTTCAGCGACGACGACAAGGCGATCGTGAAGGACTTTTTCCTGCTTTCCTCGAAGAAGACGATTTACGCCTGCAACGTGTCGGAAGACGAACTGGCCGGCGCGATTGCCGATCCGGACTCGCATCCGCAAGTCGCCCGCGTCCGCAAGTATGCCGCCGAGCACACCGGTTCGGAAGCCGTGGTCATTTCCGCCCGCATCGAGGAGGAGCTCAGTGAAATGCCGGTCGAGGAAGCGAATGAATTCCTCGCCGAAATGGGCGTGACGGATTCCGGCGTCTCGGCGCTGATCCGCAGCGTCTATCATCTTCTCGGCCTGCGCACCTACCTGACCACCGGCGTGCAGGAAACCCGCGCCTGGACCATCACCGCGGGCGACAAGGCCCCGGCCGCCGCCGGCGTGATCCACACGGATTTCGAGCGCGGCTTCATCGCCGCGGAAATCGTCCACTACGACGATCTCGTGGCAGCGGGCAGCATGTCCGCCGCCAAAGTCGCGGGCAAAGTCCGGATCGAAGGCAAGCAATACGTCATGAAGGACGGCGACGTGGTGGAATTCCGGTTCAACGTGTGAGCAATTGAAGTGGTTCGATGATATTCTGCTGGCCGCACGTCCCGCCAAGCCGGCGTGGGGACTGAGAATCGTCGGCCTACTTTTTGGCGGCCTGTTCGGGGCGGGTGGTTGCCTCGTGGCCTATAGCATGCTGATCCAGCCTGCGCTGCAAGCCGAAGCCAGCCGGAAGTGGCGCGAGATTCCAGCCCGGGTGACCTCCTCCGGGTTGAAAACGGGAACCGGCGGCAAAGGAGCCGCCGTATATTCCATCGACATCCACTACGATTACACCTGGCAGGATCAGGTGCATCACGGATCGCGATACGATTTTAACACTGGAGCCACCAACGTCGGAGTGGGATCGATGCGTAAAATCGTGGCGGAGCATCCGCCGGGAAAAACCGTGATCGCCCTAGTGAACCCGGATCATCCCGATCAGGCGGTCCTGAGCCGTCGGATCACGGGCCAGGGCTCCATCGGTGCGCTCTTTCCCCTGCCGTTTCTTGCAGTGGGCATTTGCGGGCTTTCTTATGCACTCTTCGCTGGCTCGTGGTTCCGGCGCTCCCGGCGGGTTGCGGATCGCTATCGAAGCGAAGCCGAGATCGAAAACCTGCCGCTTCTCGCCTCAGTTCTTGCCGCAGAGCCTGAGCGCAGGAAATCCAATTCTAACAATCCTGTCCACCGCCCGTTTCAATTTCTCCCCGGCCGACGCTGGCTGGATGCGGGCGCGCTGCTGTTCTTCTGCGTGTTCTGGAACGGAATCGTCGGGGTGTTCCTCTCGGTCATGGTTCTCGAACTGCTGTCCGGGGGGATGCCGTGGTTTCTCTTTCTGTTTCTGATCCCATTCGAAGTCATCGGGGGGGGCATTTTGATCCTGCTGGTGAGGCAGATCCGCCAGTCCAAGCCACCGGCGCTGCTGTTGGCTAACGAGAAATTGGCCGGGAACTCGGGCTTTCGGTTAGAGTGGCTGGACCTGAGTCTCGAACCACTGCAGCAGCTCGGATTCCGGACCGAGCCCTCCAGCGCCGACTTCCGCGCCCCTTGGAAAGGGAGACACCAAATCTCAGCACTTCCTGCCGCCGCGATCGCGGCCCCCAACTGCCACAAGGGCTCTCTTCAACTCGTCTTTCCCGCCGCGCCCCCGCAGAAACGCTGGAATAACCAACGGGACTCGGGAATCTCGCTGGTGGTATTCTGGACTTGCAACGGCTTCGACTGGCATCAGCAGCGCGTGTCGTTGATCGACGCACCTGCCTCGAGCTGATGCTCACGCCGGCACCCGCATCCCCTCAGCCTCGGCCAGGCGTTTCTGATTGGCGTCGAAGGTCAGGAATGTTTCCACACCGAGATGGAGGGCGGTCGCCACGTGTAGAATATCAGCGAAGCGGTGGCCGCCGGATTCGGTGTGTTTGCCGCTGAGTTCCTCGGCGATGCGATGAACGTCCGCCCAGTCGGGCGCGACCATTTCGAGGACGCCGGCTGATAGATCGGATTGTATGGCGCGCAACATCGCGGTGCCTTCGGTTTTTGAGAAACCCTTGCTGCGGTCCTTGCCAAACAGGCGCATTTGAAAACGGATGGACTGGCGGAACTCGAGCAGTAGGAGTGAGGAAACCGGCAAGGGGCCGGGAAGCTCGCGCAGCCATGTATCCGCCCGGGTTGAGTTTTCCTGCTCGCGATAGCTGGCACAGAGCACGGATGTGTCCGGATAAGCGTTCATCCTTCCTCGCCTTCGAGTTCGGCCTCGCGCATTGCCCGCACCTCCTCGTCGGAGAAAATCCGATCACCCCAGATGGCGCGACGCCGTGCGGCGAAATCCGGCTTTTCGATGTCCGCGTGCCCTGATTTCTGCGTGGAGGAAAGAAACCCAATGGGTTTGCCGCGTTTCTCGATGCGGATTTCCTCGCCCTCGCCGAGCCAAGTCTCGACCTTGGCGAAGTTGTTGCGGATGTCCCGGACGGTGACAGTTCTCATGTGGACACATTCTGTCCACATCGAGTGGTTGTCAATACTCCAAGCCGTTCACGGAGGCTAATATCCAGACACGCGAACCAGCGGCGGCTCTCCGGATACGAGATTTTCCAGCAGGGTGGCGATGCTTTGGGTTTTCCCTGAGAGAATCAACTCCGGCCGGATTTCCGCGAGCGGCTGGAGGACGAAGCGCCGCTCGCCGATCCGGGGGTGGGGGAGTTCGAGAACTTCGGTGTCGATGATCTCATCGCCGAAGTAGAGGAGATCGACATCGATGATGCGGGGGGCGTTCCGTTCGTGTCCGCCGGTGCGGCCCAGTTTTTTCTCGATCGCCTGGGTGAGGTCCAGCAGTTCGGACGGCGTTCCCTGGAAATCAATCTCGACCACGGAGTTGTAGAAAAGCGGCGAGCCGGGCGGGCAGAGCAACGGCTCGGTCTGATAGGTGGAGGCTTGCAGGAACGGCTCGCCGGGCGTGGCGATTTCCCGCAGGCAGGCGCGGGCCGCTTGCAGGTGGGCGAGGCGGTCTCCGAGATTGGAGCCGAGGGCGAGGCCGGCGCGGGGCATGTCAGTCCTGGAGGTTTTCCAAGCGGGTGATGCCGTTTTCCTGCATCCGCTGGTTCGCTCCCGCGACGCTCGCGGACGGAATCACGATGGGGCGCTCCGCATCGAACAGCTCGATGACGAAGAACTCGGGCATTTCCTTCGGATGGAGCAGCTCATGGGCATGGGCGAGGTCCCGGACCTCCACGCCGTTGATTTTCCGGACGGCGAATCCGGTGAAATCACCGAGCTGGCTGGTGACGGGATCACTTTCCACGCGGGTTAAAACGACGATGTCCTTGTGCTTTTGAAACAGTCCCTTCGGCACATAGTCGGTGTAGAGGCGGCGCAGGGTGATGTCGTCGAACTTGGCGGCGGCGAAAAGATTGGTGTCTAACGGTTGGAAAACCAGTCCCGCGAAAACCAGATAGCGCGGCTTTTTCTCATACTGGACGGCATACATCCGCGACCAGTGGAGCGGCTTGAGAACGATTTCCACGTCGTTCCACGAGCCGCCGCGGAGAAAGCGGATGGCCACCTTGTCACCGGCGTATTTGCGCTCGACGATTTCGTTGAGGTTCACGTCCTCGCCGTCCATCCGGATCATCCCGGCGCTGTCCACCGGCTTGCCATCGAGCGATATGAGGATGTCGCCCGGCTTGAGGATGCCGTCGCTGGAACTGGAGGGAATGACGTTGCTGACGAGCACGCCCTTGCCGTCGTTCGGCAGGCCGAGCGCCTTGCGCATCGCCGGGTTGTGGAGCGGAAACTCGCTGATTCCCAGATCGACGTATTGATCGTAGGTGCCGTCCTCAATGTCCTTGAGAAAACGGCGGATGACCGGGGTGGGGATGATGTAGCCGGTGTTGTCCGCCTGGCGGAGGCCTTGGAAGGCGACGCCCACGATCTTGCCGTCCTGCACGCACGGGCCGCCGGAGTTGCCGGGGTTGATGGCGGCATCGATCTGGACGATCAGGTGGGAGTCCGCGCGGGAGTGCGAATAGGGCTGGAAGTCGATGCGGGAAACCACGCCGCGGGTGACGGACAGCCGCTCGCCGCCGACCGGGTAGCCGATGACCCGGACTTGGGATTCCAGGCTCGGGACATCGCCGAGTTCGAACGCGGGAAACGATTCGAAGTCCTTGAAATCCTCGACCGAAAGCAGGGCCAGATCGCAATCATGGGCGATGAACTCGACCTTTGCGGGATATTTTTTCGGGCTGCCGTAAACGGTGACCAGGATGCGGCGGCCGTTGGAAACGACGTGGGCGTTGGTGAGGATCTTGTTTTTCCCGATCAGGAAGCCGGTGCCGATGCCGCCGCTGAAGCGTCCGGAATTCCATGGTGTCTGGTAGTCGGGCACCTGGGTGGCGGCCTCGATGCGCAGCACGGATTTATAAACATCCGAGGGCAGCGACGGAGTCTGTGCAACCAGAGGCGGAAGAGCCAGTGCCAGAAGAATGAAGGAAGAGAGCAGGCGAATCATGGACTTGGGCGAATCTTTGCGGGTGGGGGAGCGGGCGGCAAACGAAATCTGGGAGGAAATCCGGGAGGAACGGGCGTGATGATTGGCCGCAGGACACTTGGCGGCGGACATGCCGCCGGCGCGCGCCCATGGGGAGAGCGAGGCGGAGCGGATCCATCCAGGCCGTGGGCGCGGGTCTCGGCATGTCCACCGTCCACCGCGCGGGATGAGCTGATGTTGCTGAGAAAGGGAGACCGCCGCAAAGTG